>NZ_JZIR02000149.1:0-6262 GCF_000961955.2 Hymenobacter sp. AT01-02 | reverse complement strand
TAGGACCACACCTTGGCTTCGGGAGATAGAAGATTGCCTTTTCTTCATATTCGCCCAACTGGTTGGTTTTGCTCTTGGCCAGCGACACAATGAGGCAATCCTCCGTGAAGCGCAGCTGCTGCACCGTCAACTCTGAGAGCTCGGACCGCCGGAAGGCCCCCGTAAACCCGAGCAGTAGGATGGCCCGGTCCCGTAACCCAGCCACCGTCTTCGTATCTATGGCGCGCACCAGGCGCTTGAGTTGGGCGAGGGTGAAGGCAGGCGCTTGCTTCTGCCGGACTCCGTGCACGCGGCGGATGCCATCGAGTAGGACCTGAAACTGCTTGTTGTCCGAGGGGTAGTCGAGCCCGCGTAGCACGTGGGCCTTACCAATGGCCGAGAGGTGGCGGTGGATGGTGGCCACCTTCTTGCCCGCATCGGCTAGGTAGGTTACGTAGCCGGCCAGCGTGTCCACCGTAGCCGGCACCGGCTCCAATCGGTTGGCCTGGCACCAGTGGGTGAAGTGGCGCAGATCCGAGGCGTAGGCCCGGGCCGTATTAGGCGCCCCCTGCAGACCGGCCTCGACGTAGTGGGCGGTCTGCTCCGAGAGGCTCGCGAGCGAGTCGGTGGTCCGAGGAGTCGTTACCAGTTGCGCGTCACTTTTCATGTAGCCTATAGTATAAGGAGTAGCGAGGCAAAAAGAGCTCGAAAGGCGAAGATAATGATAGGTTCCGATAAGTAAAGATTATCGGAACCTATGAAAAGGTATGGCTTTCTGTGGTAATCCAAGTGTTTAATTCGACTACCAATCATTCCACTGGCTAACCCTCCGTCGGGTATTCTGGCCACGAAAGTCATCTCCGGGCATCCTTACTATCAAAACCTGGAGTTGCACCGGATGCCTTCCCACCAAGGTCTATCAAGGATAACCGACAGAACTCCGGTCCGGCCTCGACCCACCAAGTCTGCCTGAGCCAAACGAAGTACACAGCAGGATGTTCCTAGTGGGACGAGTGCGGCAAGCCTGACGCCGTTAGTAGAGAACATTATTTACGAGAAGCGGCAGCCCCTGCTCTTGGTAGTGGGGCTTGGGAACTATAGGGTACCTGCCTCCTATTTTGCCTTACTCCCCCCTACCCCTAGTCTTATCGATCTAAACCCTGGAAACTTAGAGAACAGGAGTTTCTTCTTACGCCGAGCCCGTGCTACCCTCTCCTCCAGGGTGGGTGGTCTACCCCTATTGAGCTACTTAAAAAGCCATTCGGGTCGTTCACCCTTCGGCTTGCTTTTGCTCGTGTTGGCTGCCTGGTCTAATCTGCTGCCTCAACCAGCTGAGCCGCTGTACCTCGCCCGTGCCACTTTATGCGCCGTTCACTAGCGGTCATATCCGCCTAAAGCCTCATTAGCATACGGGTACCAGTGAATGCCGTCGGCAAACTCTTGATAATCCGCCTAGATTCCATATCTGTGGTGGCCACCTCGTTAAGTCCACGGTAAGGAGCCTCGAATAGCCAAAGTTGTACGCGTGAGCGGAGGTGGGTTCAATCTCCTGTCCCAGGTTGCAAGGCCTTGGTCGGTTGATTAGACTTGTTCGTGCACGTTGCTAAGCCTCTGTCCCATAATATTATAAAATCCATAGCCTCAAAATACATGTAATGTATGTATAGTATGTCAAGCATTTAATATGTGTAAAACATGTAATACATCCTTTACACACCCAAAGTGATAGGCATACGACACCGATTCCACTCACTACATGTAATACATACAGTATATTTTATGTATGTATTACATGTAGTACACACATAAAATACGCTGTATTCAATACGTGTAATGTAGTTTGTACATATCATAATTGTATAGTATGTATTGAATGTAATGCGTAATATTGACCCAACCAACGGCCTTAGTCGATATGAAGACCATATGTTTTGCCAACCATAAAGGAGGGGTCGGAAAAACCACTTCCACCCTAAGTGTGGCCCAAGTATTAGCTAGTCGGGGACAGCGCGTGCTCCTGATCGATAGTGATTCGCAAACTAACCTGACAATGTCTTTTGATCGTAAGGGTAACCGGCACTTGGGGGAACTGCTCGAGAGTGACGGCAAGATTTCCCTCACAGAGTTGATGGAGCCAGTAGGGGAGGGGATCCACTTGATTGCCGCTTCCCCTCGGCTGCAGCTAGTGGAGAAGCTGATGGCGGGTAGCTCTGGGCTAGAGTTCATCCTGCGGGAGGGCTTGGAGACCGTCGAGGACCAGTTCGACTATTGCCTCATTGATACCCCACCCTCCCTGGGCGGGATTACCTACTCGGCCCTGATTGCGGCGGATGCCGTGTTCATCCCCATGCAGCCGGAGTATTTCGGCTACAACGGGCTAACCTCCCTCTTGCAGGCCTGCGTCCGGGTGCGTAAGCACTACAATCAAAAACTCAAAGTGGGCGGCATCTTCTTCACCAAGTATTCCCCCAGCTACCGCTCCTCAATGCATCATCAGTATGTTAACCTCATTCATGAGGATGAACAACTGGCTCCCTTGGTAATGAACGTGAGCATCCGTCAGAACAACAAGCTGGGCGAAGCGCAAGCCATGCAGGAAACCATTCTGACGTATGCTCCTGATAGTAACGGAGCGCTGGATTACATCTCTCTCACTGACGAACTGCTAGCCCGGCTATGAGTACTACCCCCAAACGCAACTTCACGGCCAAAACGGCCCGTCCCACGATTGATACGTCCGCGCTGTATGGTATGGACGAAGTAACCGTCCCTGATGCTCGCCTCCCGGCGCCAGCCGCTGAACCAACACCCCCGGCGGCTCCGGCTGCTGCTCCAGCGCCGGAAGATGCGGGGCTGGAATGGGTCCAATTCAGTACCTACCTGCGGCGTAATACCTATCTGCGCCTAAAGCAGGCGGAGTACTGGGAGCCGGGCTTTGTCGTCCGGCAGCAAATAGAGCAAGTCGTCAGCGAGCTACTGGACAAGTTGGAAACTGCCAACCGGAGTCTACCCGACGAGCATCTGCGTAAACTATTGCAGAAAAATAAAAAGCTCCGATCTTAAGGTATAAAAAAGCAAAAAAATCTGCGTTTTTGAAGCGGAAATGGACTTTTTTATACTATATCAGCTTACTCTATCTGCTACAAAAAAGACGTTACTCAAAAGCACAACTAGTCTTTTTTTTTATTACTACTCTTATAAGAGTATTATAGGGGCTGTATCTACTTGACTAACAATCGATAATAAGGGGTATCTGCTACAAAAAAGACGTTTGCTGCTACAAAAAAGACGTTGATCTGCTACACAATAGACGTGATTCTGCTACAAAAAAGACGTTTCGCCTTCCTATCTGCTACAAAAAAGACGTTGCCGTCCCATGGAGCCCATTCCTGATAAAAGAGTTGCCCAACATAATGCACTCATCAATGCCCGCTTCAGCTTTGTACCGTTGCAGATGCGGCTGTTCGTCGCGTTGCTCTCCCGCATTGATTTTGAGGATGTTGACTTTAAGGAACACTTCATCCCCTTAGATGAACTCGTGTTTGAGCGTCGCGGTGGTTCGGCCTACGAGCAGGTAGATGAGATGTGTAAAGGGCTTGCTTCGTTCACCCTCTACATTGAAGAGCTGGAGGAGAAGACCCGCAGGCGGCGCCGCAAGCCTAGCTACACGTACATCCCCCTGATGGCCGAAGCGGGCTACCGAGCTGATTTGGGCGGCGTAGTGGCCAGCTTCAACCCCAAGATTATGCCCTACTTGCTGCAACTACGTGAGAGTGGTAACTTCACTACCGCGGAGATCCAACAAGTGCTTAAACTCAAGAGCCCCCAGTCCTTACGCATCTACTGGCTGCTGAAAGAGTATGCCGACTTCGGCAAGCGTACCATCAGCGTGGAAGATCTGCGCTTCGTGCTGGGTATTGAAGAGAATGAGTACCCCCGCTTCTCCAACTTCAAGGCTAGAATACTGGACAAAGCACAGAGCGAGATTGCGGCTACAGACATTCCCTTCACCTATGAACTCGAGCGGGAGGGCAAAACCGTTGCCCGAATCAAGTTCCTGTTCCAGCAACTGGCCGCATCTGCTACAAAAAAGACGTTGCCAGGCGCGGCCGAATGGGCCGAGGCCTTGGCGCAAATCGGCGTAAGTCAGCGCAGCATCACGACCATTGCCCACCAACTGGAAAACAATGAGTACGACGTGGGCTACATTGCTTTCGTCGTGCAGATTGTAGAGGGACAGTTCCAGAAAGGCAAGATCAAGAAACCGGCCGGAGCGATTTATAAGGCCCTCGTCGAAAAGTATCTACTGGACGACTATATCCTGGCCAGCAAGCCTCGAACCGGCGCCAAAAAGGAGTTACCGAAAGCGACGGAACGAAAGCTGGAAGTGGCCTTCCGGTTGAGTGAGGTCCGGGAAATGTACGATAATCCCGGACCCTACGCGCAGCGCCAGAAACGCGCTGACACGTTCGAACAGCACCTGCAGCAGGTGTACCTGCAGGACGGCTTTGCCGTAGAGCAGGCGGGAAGGGGAGGAGTGGCTCGTGAAGCGAAACTAACTGGTGGTCTTGAGTAGTATGAGCACCGTGCTAGTAGTCAGATTACCCCGGTAATCGAATACACGAAAATTGCCATCGTTCATGCGCAAGCTGTGCATGATAAAGGCCTCAAGTTCAGCATCGTTTGCCTGAGCAATTGGTGCGCAGGACAAAGCATTTACTGGCTTGTCCAACACGGAAGGGTACAGCCAGGTAAGCCTTTGTCATTATCAAGTTCAGCGTACCATCAAGTTGATTTTGCCTCAACATTGCTAACCTCTCATACTTCAACCCGAATGCTTTCTCGACACGATGAAGAAACTACCACGGGTGTACCGAGATAGTAAGAGTGTCAGGCAGAAAAACTACATCTAGCTGCGTAGTCTGGCGCCTACCCGGCACTAAATAAAGATACGAGTGCCGGAATAGTTCTCCCGAAACTCAGTAGGCGTGCAACCCTTCTTTTTCTTGAACGTGCGGTTGAAGTTGGAAATATTGTGAAAGCCGCACTTGTATGCTACTTCTGCCACGTTGTGCGTCGTATCGATGAGCATACGTGACGCGTGGCCAAGCCTGATTTCGTTTAAGCTGTCGACGAACGTGCTACCAATTCGTTTTTTGATAAAACGGCTGAAGGAAGCCTCGGGCATGTCTGCCACCTTTGCTACATCCAGAAGTGTGATGGGTTGGCTGTAGTTGTCATTCATGTACTCAAATACCTTCTCAATACGTCGGCTATTGTAGTTAAGCTGCTCGTTGTTGGAAGTTGAGTTGGAAAGCGTATGCATGTTGCGCGAGGTAGAAAGATCGTGCAACAACGACATAAGCTCTAATACCGAATCGAAGCCGCTCTTCTGCTCTAGTTGCAGTAAGCGTGGCAGCAGGCGCTCTATCGTTTCGCGGGAAAACAAAATACCGCGCTGTGATTTCTCGAATAAAGTGCGGATAAAGCTAAGTTGATTTTTACGCAGAAACCGCTCGTCGAACAAGTCCTTGTGAAACTGAATGGTCAGCTCACGAATGTCTTCTGTCTCGCACTTGTGCGTGAACCATGCGTGGTACAGATTCGGCCCAACTAGTACCAGTTCCAAGTCGTCAATCAGGTCAATGTGGTCTCCCACAATACGTTTTGCACCCTTGGCATTGATGATCAGGTTGAGCTCAAACTCCTCATGATAATGCAAAGGGAAATCGAACTTCTTCTTTTTTCGTGAGAAAAGTGTAAAGCAGTCGTTCTGAGTAAGTGGAGTAATCTCCCGCATAATCTCCTGTCTCATGATCAGTTAGAAAGTAAAGATTAGACAAAAATATATTAGTATCATTCTCTACAATAAATGCCTAATAATCAGAATATTAAACCAGATATTTAATTACATTTCTGTTCAAAAGTAGGTAAAATAAAATTTAACACAAGATAAAGTTAAAATAGTATTACTGAGGGATATTGCTAGGTGAATACCTTTGCTTATGTCGGTTATCTGTTTAGACTCATTGAGTAACCTCTGTGCGGCAACAAACCCGAGAACTTCTAGACTAGGTATTTTCTACTTGAATGGAAGACAATGGCTATAGCAGTCCACCTTAACCTGTAGTTGCTTATCTAGCTGTATATGATTGTGCTGAAACCAAGGGCGCTGCTATCCCACTTGGCTGGTGCGCAATGGGCGAACAAGGTGCTTCGCATCCCGCCCAAGTCACAGGCAAGATATTGAAGTCTTATACTGTACTCCGGGGGCATATTCCAG
>NZ_JZIR02000148.1:0-11863 GCF_000961955.2 Hymenobacter sp. AT01-02 | reverse complement strand
ATACAAAATGTCGGGGTCGGCGTAATAGCCGCCCAGCACGGGGTTACGAGTTTCGGTTACACGCACCTGGTATGCGCGCTTAGCCGCGCCTTTGCCAACTGTATACGTCACGGGGCCCTTGCTGAAGTTCTGCGGACCCCTAGGCGTTACGGGCAAGGCAGGGGGTGCTGAGTTGCAAATCGAAGGCTTGCAGGCTGGTGCCGGGCGCTACAACGAAGTTTACCTTGCCGGCGGGCGCTATCCACTACGGTATTGTTCTTCCGAATGGCTGGGTTAGCTGAGTTCAGCAATACGTCGGATGGGTTCATCCAGCGGGCCGCTAAGCGGGCGGCCTCGGCGCTAGTCAGGGGCAGCACCGTGCCGTGGCGCGGGTGGAAATTCATGCTGATGTCCTGGTCTACCACCGTGAAGTTCTGCAAGTCCTGAGTGCGCGTAAACTGGTAGCGGCCACTGGTGTACATGTCGTACATCAGAATGTAGTCGTCGGAGTTGTTGAGCTTGAAGGTGCCCGCACCCTCCACCGGGTTGGTCGTTTGCTGCACGTACTTATCGCGCAGCACGTAGCCCTCCGTCAGCTTGTCAGACACGGCTATCTTGATACCGTTGCCCTGGCCTTCGGTCTTAAAGAATAGGTAGTACTTGCCGTCTTTGGCTACGATATCACCGTCGATGCAGGAGCCATTGGTGGGCGAGAAAAACAACTGCTTCGGCTCACCTTCCAGATCGGTAAAGTCCTTATTGGCGTAGGCGTAATAGATTTTGTCGGGCTCCGAGCCGTACTGCAGGGAAAAATACACAAGGTACTTACCCGCCTTAGCATCATAAATAGTTTGCGGAGCCCACACCCGCTTCAGGTTTTCCTGGCCAGCATAGCGTTTTTGGAAGTTAATGGCGCTGGACTTCCAATTGATTAGGTCGGTAGAGCGCAGCAGCACCATACCCCGGTTTGAACTCCAGCCCTTGGCCGATACCATATCGGTAGCTACCATGTAGAAGGTTTTACCGTCGGCCCCGCGCAGGATATGCGGGTCGCGTACGCCCCCCGTTTCGCTGATGGCGGCCGAGCTGACCACGGGCCGGTTGCCATTCAAGGCGGTGTAGTGGTACCCGTCGGGACTGAGCGCAAAGCGAATGGCCTCTTCCTTTTTATCGTTGCCAGTAAAATACGCAAACAGGTAGGCGCTGTACGGGGTGGCTTTTGGCGGCTTGGCCCCGGCCGAAGTACAAACGCTTAGCAGCAACAGAAACAGGTAAAGCGGGTATTTCATCAAAGAAAGAGATAATCAGTGCGGGTAAGCTGTCAGCAGCACCAAGGCACTGCAAGACTTGCCTCCGCTAAGTTTAATAGGTTTTTCGGTCAGCCACCTACTTGTTTGGCTAGCACATTGGCTTTTGGCCCCGCGGCGCCGCACCTAGTCTACCCACGGCAAGCTAGAAGCTATGCGTTTCAGCAGCAGGGTAGCCTTCGTGAAACGGGTTATGCGCTGGTAAGCTAAACGGATGGCGCTGACGCGGCACCAGCCGGCCGAGTAGGTTCCCACTCCCACCCGACCGGCTTTTAACAGCACGTACTTCACTCACACTGGGCTGGCCTGATTCCCTATATATCAGGCCGTATTCCCATACGTACTGTTACTGGCGCCACGCGTTGCGTATCCTGCCCTGTCTACCGTGAGGAGTAAAAAGCGGCAGGTGTTCTTAGCTTCCTAGGTTACAAGCTGAGTCGTTGCACGGGGCTATATATCAGCTCGTTTACCCCTTGGGTCTTTACTCCTATGCGGGCATACACTACGCCCCGAGTGGCGGCGGGTACGGTAAAGGAGAAGAGTTGAGGCTGGGTAAGATTGCCGAGGTCGGCGCTGGCTTTTCTTACTTGCCCTATCAAGCTGTTGTTGGTATCCACAAATTGGGTAGAGTTGAGGAAAAGCGTTGCCGACTCAATGGTACGCCCGGCCGTAGCCTGGCTAATCAGCGCGCTGGCAGTCACTACGTTGCCCGCGTTAGTGATGGTAGTGTTGCGGATTACGAAGTAGGGCTGAACTGGCACGTCGATGACCGTGTTGCCGCGCACAACCACGTCAATACTATCGGTGTTATTCTGCCAGGGGCCATTGTCGCGCAGGCGCGTCAGCTTGTAGTTGCCATCGAAGAGAGTAGCCGAATAGCTACCATCCTGGGCCACAAACACCTGAATCTTGTTGCGGAGTGCTTCGCCGCGCTGCCACAGTTCTAGTTGCACGCCTCCTTGCCCCCGCACGCCTATGACCTCGTTCTGGAAGGTTACGCGCCCCGTTAGCTGGGACGAAGGGGGGGAGTAGTTGTCTTTTTCGCAGCTAGCGGCCAGTAGTCCTAGCCCAGCCAGCATCGTGATGGTGAATCTTTTCATGAGTGGTGCGGACTATTCGAAGGGGTTGCGAACGACTTTGGGATTGTTGTTGAGAATGCCGTTCCCGATGAAGGTGTAGTAGTTGAATGGCTGGAAGTTGCGCGGCGTACGGTAGCGCGGCGACACCCTTTTCTCAAATACATACTTGCCGTCGCGCGGGTCGCCGGGGCGCACCACGCGGTAAGGAAACAGCACATAGGCCACGGCGTTAGGGTTGTTGCGTTGCCGTTCCAAACCTGGTGCGCAATGCGCCAGCGCTTGAGGTCCCACACGCGGTGATCTTCAAAGGCCAGCTCCACGCGCCGCTCGTTCTGAAGGCGAGCTAAAGTGAGGGTGCTAGTCGTCAGGCTATTAGCAGGAAATCCAGCTCGCTCGCGTACCCGGTTCACATAGGTAACTGCCTCTGCCGTGTTGCCTAGCTCCAGGGCGGCTTCACTGGCGTTGAGCAATACTTCGGCCAGGCGGAAGTGCACCCACCACACGTCGCTACGGATGCCGCGGCTGCTGGTGCCCGCCCCCGAGTCAATGAACTTGCGCAGGTAGAAGCCTGAGTTGGATACCTCTGGCTGGTTAGCCTGTGGCCCCGAGCTGCCGGTCAGAAGCTTGCCGTCGCCGGTGGGGAATGCTGCTCCCCCGTACACGCTGGCCAGGCCGCCCTCAAAGGTTTGATAGGAGTTGCTGGTGGCGTTCCACACTTTTACGCCTGCCTGCAGCTGTACTTCTTGCCCCTTGAAAGTGGAGCCAGGATAAATTATCGTGCCGTAGAGACGGGCGTCCTTGTTGGCGAAAGGACCACTTAGGTTGTCGTAGTAGATGAAGTCAGTACCTGCCGCGTTGCGGATATTCAACTCACCTGAGGCACCATTGAGATACTCGTAGGCTTCCACCAAGTTGAGGATGGGCGAAATGGCCGACGACCCCAGATTGTCTTCACGGATGCCCCGCGCAATGTTGTCGTAGGAAAAGAAGTGTCGGTAGTCCTTGGCGGTCAGGAAGTCTTTCGCCAGATGATTTCCGCGTTAGCGGTTTTCTTCGTGAGAGCCTCGTAGAAGTTTTCACCCAAATTAGGATTGGCGCGGTAGAGCGAGTATGGACCTGCCAGCACTTCCTTAGCCGCGTCGAGCGACTTTTGGTAGTAAGCGTTGGCAAGGTTGGCTGGAATGCCTACTTCGCCGCCGCTGGTTTGGATATTGAGGCCCGACTGCGCATTATACTTGGCAATGGAGGCGGCGTACAGCATGGCACGGCACTTCAGCGCCATAGCCGTGTAGCGGTTGGCGCGCGTAGCACTACCGGCGTTGCCCAGCGTGCCCTTGATGGCATCCAGCTCACTGGCCACGAAATCATACAATTCCGTTTCCTTGCTGCGCGCTACCTGCAGTGGGGTCGTGTCGCCGTTGAAGTTGTACACGAGTTGGGATGTTACCAACGGTACTCCCCCGTAGCGCTTCCCCAGTTCGAAGTACGTGTAGGCCCGTAGAAAGCGAAACTCGGCTTTAAACTGTTCTTTCTGCGCGGAAGTCAGCGCATTGCTGTATTGGTCGAGGCCTTCCAAGGCCAAGTTGATGTCTCGGATGAGGCCGTAATTCCAATTCTCCCAGCGAAAAGCATCGAAGCTGAACAAGTCATTAGGCCCATTACCGTTGCCCGACCACATGGCTTCATCATAGGCAGCAAAATCTGGCCAGCCGGTCCGGCGGCGCGGATTGGCGTTGAAGTCGGCACCCAAATATGTAGTGGTATGGGTGGGTATGCGGTCGTAGTAGTTGGCAAGCAAGCCCGTAATCAGGCCCGGGTCATTCCAGAGCTGCGCATCAAGAATGATGTTGGGGGGAGTACGTTCCAGGAAATCTTTCTGGCAGCTGGTGGTAAGGCCTAACAGTAGCCCGGTGCCCAATGCCAAGGTTTTAAGCGTGTATTTCATTAGTAGGGAGAGGCTTAGAAGGTTACCGAAAGGCCCGTGTTGAGCAGTCGCTGGGGAGGATAGCCCAAGCCGTTGCTGGCTGCTACTTCCGGGTCAATATCGATGTCGTTAAGCGTGCTGAAGGTCAGCAAGTTGGTGGCATTCATATACACCCGCACTCCCGATAGTCCCACTTTGCCAAGCCAGGGCTTAGGTAAGCTATAGGCCAGCTCCAGGTTACGCAGGCGCACGTAGCGCACGGTCTTAATCCAGAAGTCGCTGCGGCGGTTGTAGTTCGCTTGGCCGCCGGCGTCGCGCCGGATGGCCGGGTACTTACCCGGTACCCAGGGGCTGTCAGCGTTGTACGGGTCGGCCCGGTGCCACCGGTCTTCGAGCATGTAAGCGGGTGAGGTGCCGTTGTTCTGGAAAGGAATCAGCAGCTCCCATTCCCGCTGGTAGGTTTGCATACCGGCCCCCACGATGTCGAAGGTGAGAGTAAAGTTCTTGTAGCCCAGGCTGGTGTTGACCCCAAAGGTCACTAGTGGGTTGCCGCCCTGCAGGTAGCCAATGGGGCGCTCATCGAGGTAGTTGATTACCCCGTCGCCGTTCACGTCCTTGTAAATGATGTCGCCGGGCAGCTGGGTACGGTTGCCCTGGCCGTCGTTATCCACCGTGTAATCGGCAATTTCCTGTTGTGATTGGAACTGCCCAATAGCTTGGTAGCCCCAGCCAATATCGCCCCAACGGTTGATGTAGGAACTGCGGTAACGTTCCCAGGAGTTGCCGAAGCGCTGCTTATAAATGTCGAGGTCGAAACGCCGGGCGATGGTAGCGTGCCCACTCACGGAGTACGTAAACCCAGGTGAGGCAGTGCCCGCGTACGTTAGAACGCCTTCAAGGCCTCGCGTCACGTCGGAGTTAAGGTTTTCATTTGGCAAGCCATAGCCCACCTCAAGGGGTATGAGCACATCGTAGCGCGGGGCCGGGAGGCCCTCACGCCGCCGGGCAAAGACGTCGAATGCACCCGACAGCTTCCCTCCCCACAGCCCGAAATCCAGACCAAGGTTGGTAGTTTTGTTGCGCACCCACGAGAGGGTAGTGATGGGCAAGCCGCGCGGACGCACCCCAATGGTATAGTTTCCGTTGAATACGGACGCTCCCGAGCCGAAATCATACCCTTGCTGGTAACTATAGGGAGCTAGGCCTGATGGGTCACTACCCGTGATGCCGTAGCTACCGCGGAGTTTCAGTTCGGTAAGGATGTTCCCAATAGCGTTATTCTTGATGAAGGGCTCCTCTGTAATACGGTAGCCTGCTGTCACGGCGGGAAACAATCCAAAGCGGCTATCCGGCGCGAACAGCCATGAGCCATCGTAGCGGCCCAGGAGTTCAAGTAGGTACTTCTGTTTGTAGTTGTAGCCTACCCTACCGGCATAGCCGGCCCGCGCTACCTCCGAAACCTCATCGTAGAGGTAGTCTTGGTTGGCGAAGTACTGAATGGGAATGGTATTGTTGGGCGGCACCGTGTGCACAATGTTGAACCGGTTGTCGGTATCATAGCGCTCATAGGCCGCCGTAGCCGTTAAGCCATGGTCACCCAGCTGTTTGACATAGGTTAGCTGTATTTGCCCAGACCGCTCAATAATAGCACGGCGGCGCTGCTCCCGCCACGGGTTCTGGTTTCCCCCACCCGGCACCAAATCGTAGGTTTGCGTAGTGGGATTATACCGGTAGCCATTATAGGTGTACTCGAAGCCGTTGAACGTGTTGGTGGTGTAGTTATAAGAGCCAGTAGCGCGCACGCTCAAGCCGAAGTCAAAGTCATACTGCCCGTACAGGTTCATCTTTCCCGCCCGCCAGTCGTCATCATTGTACCCCGTAATGGACTCCTTATAGGTGGCCGGGTTGACGTTGATGTTGTGCGTTTGGTTGACGTAGTTCGGGTTGTCGTTGGCGTAGGGCGACTCGGTGGGCCACATCGAGAACACGCTCAAAAACGGGTTGAAATAGTCGTCGAGGCCCGGTACGCCGGCCGTATGGCGGAACTCTGTGCGCCCATAGAGCTGGGTGCCCAGCCGCAGACGCGGGGTAACCTTGGCCTCCAAGTTTGCCTGAATATTGTAGCGCTTGAAGTAGTTATCTTCAATAAGCGCCTTCTGATCGAGGTAGCTGCCCGACAGGTAGTACGACATGTTGTCGGTGGCTCCCGACACGTTGCCGTTCACGTAGTACTGAGGCACGTTGGGCCGGAATACCATGTCGTAGTAATCGTAGCTTTTGTAAGCCGGGTCGGAGGCGGTGCGCCACTTTTCCAGTTCCTCCGCCGTCAGGACGGTACCTTTTACGGGGTCAACTACAGGGTTTGGCGCCCGGCGCTCCACTTGGGCCCGGTTCTGCTCGGCTTCCACCAAGCCGCGCTGGTGCTGGTAGGCATTGGCCGGGTGAGGATATTGGGTGAAGTTTTGCTGGCCGTAGTAGCCGTTGATGTTGACAACGGGCTTGCCCAGTTTACCACGCTTGGTGGTCACCAGAATTACGCCGTTGGAGGCCCGCATACCATAGATTGCCGCCGAAGCATCCTTCAGTACGGAAATGCTTTCGATATCACTCAGCCCCAAGTTGTTAAACTGACCTTCTTCTGACTGAATTCCGTCAATGACATAGAGCGGGGAGCCCATGTTGCGAATTTGAATGCTTGTACCGCTGCCGGGGCGGGCATCGCCCTGGCGGGCGGTGAGGCCCGGAATGCGGCCCACCAAGCGCTAGTAGCTGCCACGGCCGGGGTACGAACCAATTCCTCGTTGGTGATCTGGCCCACGGCCCCCGTCACGGTAGCGCGCGACTGCGTGCCGTAGCCAACCACGACCACGCCGCCCAGCGACGTATCTTCGACTTCTAGCTTTATTGCCATGCGCGCCCCAGGTGTGGCAGTAACCTCCTGCTTCTTAAAGCCTACGAAGGATATTGCGAGCATCGCATTTGCGTCTGGCACCAGTATCCGGAAGCGCCCCTGCTCGTCGGTAACAGTGCCTTTTGAGGTTCCTTTCAGGACCACGTTGACGCCAGGCAAGGGTTCACCTTTGGTATCAGTTACGGCACCTAGTATTTCAATTTCAGCTTGCTGAAGCGCTGTAGCCGACGTTTCAGCACGGAGCGACAGAGGGCCAACGGCACCTAGCACGGTACCAACCGAAGCACACCATGTTAGGGGTACCAGCGCCCGCCGGGCCATGGCAGGCCCCGCAGCAGTACGTAATTTTTTTCTCATATAGTGGGATTTTATGGAGGGTTACACAATCGTTTGTGCAAGCCCGTAGGGGGTAGGAGTATCGTTCGAAAAGCAGTGCAGCCAAAAGCAGGCTTACCAAGTGGAGAGAAATACGACTGGTTGCCAGGGCTTCGCAAGGCGGGCGAAGACTTATGACGCAGGTAGTCGTACTAAACTGTAGGCGAAAGAGCAGGTACTAAAAGCAGCGGGTATCCTGTGCAGAATCAGCAGGGAGCGTGGCGGCAAATAGCGCAGCTAAACCAAGCGCGCCCCCATTACGGTAGACCGACTGGAGAGGGGATATTTCACTGTAGCCAATGGGTACATGAGTGACCGATAAGCATGGCTAAAAGTACTCTAGTCAGCAGAAGCTAAAGGGGATAATTTCGCCGAAAAAGAGGGGTAATCTCGACAACAGTCTGCAACAGCTGCCTAGCGAATTACCTTATATGAGCTAACCAAGGCAGTTTCTATTGCAGATTTAGATAGTGTAGCACAACATGACCCCAATGCACTTCGTCAGTGGCAACACTACTATAGAAAGCGCTTCTATTGCTTGCCATCCATCCATTTTGAAAGGCGCCCAGAGTTGGGGCAAGTACGATGTCTAGTGAATCCAATCGCTCTAAGAGGTCAAAACCCACCGTTTGACACGACTTAAGAGAGAGAATTTTTAGGCAAAAAAGAGGGAAGAATTCTTTATAAATCTTCCTAAAGAATGTCCTGTCTCTGCTAAAATATTTCTCCTTTAGGCAGCACTCTTCGTTGATTCAGACTACTACTGACCTGCCGTGATATGAGGACACATACCAAAAATGCTCCCAATAGTGTCTAGTTGATTCTGGAATTACCCCAATTTCATTTCCCTAGGTGCCTGAAGTCTACTAAAGAGTGGGCACTCACTTTTAGCGCTTTTTATGCAAACGATATCAGTGGTCAGGAGGCAACGTGCCTCTCTCATAATTATAGCTTGAGGTATATTGCATGAACGGGCATCCTATCCTCTCTGCATCGTACCAAAGCATAAGAGATACCCACCTTGTACATCTAGTTGTAAGTAAAAGCTCTAGGTTACGTCAGTTAGACAATGGTGAATTGTTTGACGGAAAAGCTAGGGCCGCCGCTTTACGCGCACAGCAGGACGTGTAGCAGGCAGCTTGATTATCAAAGGCAAACGGGTTGTATCACTCACCGTTATTTCGGTAAGCAGATAAGCGGGTAAGTCAAATCGTAGCGCATGGCTGCCTGCCCCTAAGCCCTCCAAGACAAATGCTCCGTCGGCATTCGTGCTTGTAGTGAACGTAGTGCCGGGCACCCAAACGCTTACCCCCGCTAATGGGTGCAGCTCAGTATCTACTACCCGACCGCTAAGTACCGTCTGCTTTGAGGTGGTTTGGGCGCTACTTGGTGTTGAGATGAGTAAGCTATTCAGTAGCATAAGGCTACCTGAAATAAACCCAGCAGTAGTAGAACGATTTCGCATGCGGTTTACTCTTTCGAAAATTTAGAATTAGTACTCTTCTTGCTACTAATCCAGCAGCTGGAATACAATGGGTAGGGTGTAGGCTACGCGCACGGGACGACCATTTATGCGGCCAGGTACCCACCAGGGCATAATGCGAACTAGGCGAAGAGCTTCCTCATCGAGACCAGCGCCTAGGCCTCGCACCACTTGCGGGTCCCGCAGCCGTCCTTCTTCATCCACTACGAAGCTGACTAGTACCTTGCCGGAAATGTTGAGTTGCTGAGCTTCGAGCGGGTATTGTTGTTTTGCGCGTAGGAACTTAAGTAATGCTGGGGCGCCGCCAGTAAAGGAGGGCATTTCGTCGGCAGCATAATAGACTGTGGGCGCTACCGAAGATGCCGCCGGGGTGGCTTTCGATGCATTAGCCGCGGCACTTGGAGCCGCGTAGCTCTTAGCAGCTAGAGATTGTGCCGCCACACCCGAGGCAGTCAGCACGAGCGAAAGTAAGAGCGTGCAAGTAGGAAGCATCGAAGAGAATATGATTTAGCTATGTAAACCTACTGCAACGCCTGAGCTTACGCATCGCGGCCACATCACCTTATCGTTATGGTTGTGTTACGAACGTAGGCCGTGCACACTGTTCATGCACCATATATTAAGGTTTATCAATATGCATTCAGCACATCGTACAGTGCGTAAGACATTGCGTGATGTGCTGAACTTTCACCTGAGCGGAATAGCTATAAGCTATTATGGGTATAAGGACCGATAAGTAAACCTTATCAGTCGTTGAAGTAAAAGCGACATAGTGCCTGTTTCTCGCGCTGCTACACCTTATATATACGGCTACCGAAAGTCAGCTGCCCGTCATCACCTCGCCACCTACCGCGCAGGTGCCGGCTCACCTGCTTGAATCTACCCACCAATACATCGCCTCGAACCTTCGCGGGGCAGCTAACACAGTGCGTACCTACCCTGGAGATTGAAAGCACTTCACGGCCTAGTTTTGACGAAGCGCTGATGATTATCAGATTACCCGGATTTACAAGTTGTGTTCACATTCTCGTTGTTTCGTCCTGACACGCCCTTAAGTGTGCTTGCTCACCTCTATCACATATGTTGATGGCAATTATTTTAGGTAGCCAAGAGGTATGCCCCCTAGGCGAACCCACACAACTTGCGCATTATCTTCCTTAACCAGGCTTTCATCCTATCCTCCGTTGCTATGACGCCGCACGAAACCCTATTCGCAGTGGTGAGCCACTTCGTCACGTTGTCCCCCACCGAGGAAGCCTTGTTAGAACAGTTATTCGTGGCTGAACAGGTGCCCAAGGGCGGCTTTTTTCTGCGCCCAGGCGAGGTGAGCCGCAAGGTCGCTTTCATCGTGGAAGGCGTGTTTCACAACTTTCGTAGCCGCGACGGGCAGGAGCACAGCTTCTACTTTGGCCGCGAGCGGGAGTTCATCGGCGACTATAGTAGCTTTTTGCCGGCTCAACCCGCCGTGCACGCTATCCAAGCCCTAGAGCCCGCACGGCTGCTCTCCATCTCCTACGACAACCTGCAGCGCCTCTACCGGGAGGTCCAGCAGGGGGAGCGGTTTGGACGCTTGGTGGCCGAGATGCTGTTCGTAGATGTGCTGGGGCAGTTGACTTCGTTTTATGAGGAGACGCCCGAGGAGCGTTACGCCCGCTTCGTGCGCACCTACCCCGACCTGCTCCAGCGCATTCCTCAGTACTACATCGCCTCCTACGTAGGCGTGAAGCCTCAGTCGCTGAGCCGCATTCGGGGTCGAGCTATCTTATAAAGCCGCAAGGCATTTATGCACTTGAGTGAATGACTGGCTGGTCTGGGCGGCTGCACCTTTGTCAGGTACTTAACCCCTAACCTCCTCGTCATGACACGACGCAACATCACCCGCGGGCTCAGCCTGTTCCTCGGCCTGGGCATGGTCTTCATCGGTACTCGGTTTCTGCTGGCCCCCCGCCTCGGGGCCGAAGGCTACGGCGTATTTCTGCCCCCCGCCGATGTACAGTACTCCTTCCACTACGCTAAAGGCATCCGCGACGTCTTCTCGGGCCTGCTACTGGCCATTTTCTCCGGCCTGGGCTACGACCGTCCGTTGGCCTGGGTCGCACTGCTGGGCGCGCTAATTCCCAGCGTGGACCTGGCCATCGTGCTGGCTCAACCCACCGGCTCACTGGCGCTGGCCCTGCGCACGTGGTTGCCATTGTGCTGCTGCTGGGGCTGACGGTGTCGCTCTTTAGCTTGGCCCGGCCCGCGGCTTCCTCCAACTAAACTGTCCAGGGCAGCCTTTACTCGTCAACCAAAAGCATTTGTAATCAATAGGTGATGGTTTGGGCCGCAAAGCACCCGCTGCTTGCTCTACTTGTCCATTCACCTGGTATTAGTATTCAGCATCATTTTTTATCCTTCCTTCTCATGAAACAAATCACGAAGCGGCTGTACCAACTCAGCCTGGGGGCTGTCAATGCCTTCCTACTAGAAGACGATGGCCTAACGCTGGTCGACACCGGCCTGCCCGGCAGCACGGATAAAATCTTCGCTGCCCTGCGGGCAGCAGGAAAGAACCCGGCCGACATTAAGCACATCATCCTCACTCACCTGCACGCCGACCATAGCGGCAGTGCCGCCGAGATTCAGCGCCAGACCAACGCCCGCGTGTACGCCCACCACACGGATGCGCCTTTGCTGGAACAAGGCGTCAGCAGCCGGCCGCTGGCGCTCACCCCAGGCTTGGTGAATAAGCTCATCTACCACGTTATTATTAAGGGGCCCATTACGAGCGTGGCGCCCGTGGCGGTGGACGAGACGCTGAGCGAC
>NZ_JZIR02000147.1:0-793 GCF_000961955.2 Hymenobacter sp. AT01-02 | reverse complement strand
CCCCAAAGGAGCGGATTTCAAAGGTACAGGATGTATTGAGAAGCTTGCGCAGCACTCAGGGAGTAACCACCGCGCTGGTAGCAGGAGTAGTTACCGTTTTGGTTTCTTTTTCTACTTCGCCGTTAGGCTTGGTAGTGGTTTCGGTTTTCTTCTTCTCTTTGCCACCTCCGCCAAACACAGAGAAGTGTACATAGCGTTTGGGGTTCGATTGGAAGTCGGTTAGCAAGGAGTTGGTGCTGGCAGCCGTGGCGTTGAGGTTATTGTACAGCAGCGTATCATTGATAAGCTTACCTAGCGAGCCTTTCTGATCAGTCAAGGAGCGATTAAGCGTTGTCATCGTGCTCTGCGCTTCCGTCATAGTGGCGTTGAGCTTGCGCATAGCTGGTCCTACCGGAGCACCCTTCAACGAGTCGCTAAGCACCGAGAAGTTGGCAGCAATGCGGTCAAATTTGGCGCTGGTCTTGTTCAAATCCGCCGTCAGGCGAGCCATGTTGGTCGTGATTTGGTTGATGTTGCGCTGGTTCATCAGCAACAGGTTTTTCAAGGCCTCGGTGCTACCCTGAGCGTTGAGCAGAGTAGCTTGCAGGCTCACCCGAGCATCTTTGTTGAGAAACCCGTTTACCTTAATCAAGGTTGAGTCGACGGTACCTAGTACGGGCAAGGCCTTAGCCTGGAAAGCATCTGTGATGCTGGCTACCGTATAGGAACGCAGTTCTTCCCCGCCATCGAACACCTTGGTGTTCTTGCCCAAAAAGAGCGTAATGGTTTTAGAGCCTAGCAGCGACCCACTAAG
>NZ_JZIR02000146.1:0-3248 GCF_000961955.2 Hymenobacter sp. AT01-02 | reverse complement strand
TGCCCAGTTGTCGCGGCTTGGTCAACCGATACACCTTGCTTTGGGTGCCGGCTACGACTTGCAGCGTGTTATCGTCCTGCAGCAGTAAGCCATCGGCCCCGTGCAGATCAATTCCGGCGGCGGCCACGGGCGTAAAGCTTTTCGGATTGCTTAGGGGCACTTTGAACAGGATTCCTTCGTCGGTTTTGGCAACGAGCAGATAGCCACCGGCAGC
Organism: Hymenobacter sp. AT01-02; assembly: GCF_000961955.2. Taxonomy (NCBI): domain Bacteria; kingdom Pseudomonadati; phylum Bacteroidota; class Cytophagia; order Cytophagales; family Hymenobacteraceae; genus Hymenobacter; species Hymenobacter sp. AT01-02. The sequence goes on along the minus strand of NZ_JZIR02000146.1, from coordinate 3,034 downwards.
ATCGGCGTGAAAGATTAGGCCATTCAGCCCGAAAGCCCCCGGATTTGCCGCGAGACGAACGTCATCCAAGAAAACGGAGGCCACGCCCTGCGCCGTTACTTTATAAATAACAGGGGCAAAGCTGTCGGTTACGTAGGCATTGCCCTGCTCATCCACGGCAATGTCGTTGGCGAAGTGCCCGGAAGCACTGGGGCGTAAGGCTCCCAGGTCCGCCGTAAAGTTAACGGTACCCTTGTCGCGGTTTAGGCTCACGAGCTTGGCTACGTTCCCCGTGGTGGCGTTGGACGAGGCTACTAAGACCCGGGAACGGGCCTCGTCCAGCTGCAAGCCAACGGCCGAAGTAATCCCCGTGGCGGAGCCAGCCGCCAGGACGGTGTAGGTATTGTCGTCCTTTACCCGGCCGACGTTGCCCGTGGTGAGCGAACTTACCAAAAAGGCTTGATTGGCAGCGTCATACTGCACTCCCTCCGGAAAGAGACCCGGCGCCGTAAAGGTGACCAGGGTGGGAGGCGAAGGAGCGAGGTCATCCTTCGCCTCCTTCGAACAGGAAGCTAGCCCAAGGCTAACTGCTCCGAGCAGAAGGCCGGCCCAGGAACGGCGAACCAGCCGGTACGCTGGTTGAGCAAAAAGGAAAGGGGTAAAGCGCATGGAAAATCTGGAAGTACTAAGCAGGAAGTTGGGATATGGGTTTAGCCTTTGGCTTACCCGTTAAGCATAGAGCTAACGCTTGCATGTAAGTCGTAAAAACGCAGTAGCATCCACCGGGCTAGGCTGCCTCGCCTAGCGGGCAGGTATCCCGCTGAGAGGCTAAGAATTGATAGGGTAGCACTAGCCGCTGGTTAGTTGCGCTGCCCGTAGACCAGCAGCGAAGCCTTGCCCAGCGTAATGCTGTTACAATGGAAGGCAACGTAGGCCGGGGTAGCATTCTGATCTAATTCCAGCTTTTGGCTTAGGGCCAGCACCGTAATCAGGTAACGGTGCGGCCGGGCGGGGGCGGGCGGCCCCCACGTAGCCGGGCTGGCCGAAGTCGGTGTTGCTTTGCACGGCCCCGGCGGGAGCCAGGGGTTTGCCCAAATCGCCAGCTCCCGCCTTCAGTTCCGTCACCGAAGCGGGGATATTGAAGATAACCCAGTGCCAGAAGCCACTGCCCGTGGGCGCATCCAGATCGAAGATGGTGACGGCAAAGCTCTGCGTACCGGCCGGGGCGTGTTCCCAGGCCAGGGCCGGCGACTGATTTTCGCCCGTAAACCCCATCCCGTTTAAAAACTGTTTGTTCGTTAATTGCCCGCCTAGCTCTGGCTTTTCAACGTAAACGTTTGGGCCAAAGCACTTATGCTTGGGGGTGTTGGAATGGCCGAAGTGGCAGCTACATTTTCCATGGGTAGATTCTGTGGTGTTGAAGAGATAAATGAACAGCACAAAACTACCGGGCTTCAGTAGGCCAAATTGTCGCAGAAAAGTCAAAAAGTATCGCTAGAAGTCCAGACTTGCTTGTCGTGATGTATCCCAGGAAGTAAAAGCGAGCTTGCACTTCCTCTGAAGCGCTAGAGCTACTGTTAACCGTTGGCTTGAATTTGGTAACTTCGCTACATGCCCAAGCCCGAAAGCCTCACGGAATTCTACCAGCACTATTTCCAGGAGCTTCCCCCGACCCGGCCCCTGGAGCGGGGGCAAGTCAACGTGTTTCGGCTCGAAGACGTCCTGGCCCCCAGCGCGGAGTCGGTCCAATACAGCCGCCGTGATTTTTATAAAATCACCCTCATCCGCGGCCGCAACGCGTATCACTACGCCGATAAAAGTCTGGCCATTGCGGGACCGACCCTCCTGTTTTTCAACCCCCAGGTGCCCTATACCTGGCAGCCGCTCTCGAACGACACGACAGGCTTTTTCTGCATTTTCCGCGAAGCGTTCTTTCACGGCTGGGGCACCCCGCCCCTGACGGAGCTGCCTTTGTTTCAGCCCGGCAGCACCCCCGCTTTCCCCCTCACGGCCGCGCAGGACGAAACGGTAAGCGCTCTGTACGAGAAAATGCTGGCTGAGCTTCACTCCGACTATCCCCTCAAATACGAGCTGCTGCGCAGCTACGCGTCGGAGTTGATTCACTACGCCCTCAAGCTGCGGCCCGCCGAAGCCCGCTACCAGCACCCCGATGCCAAATCGCGCCTGACCTCCGTGTTTCTGGAGCTGCTGGAGCGGCAGTTTCCCATTGAGTCTCCCTCGCAGCGCCTGGCGTTGCGCTCGGCCAGCGACTTTGCCCGGCACTTGGCCGTGCACGTCAACCACCTCAACCGCTGCGTGCGCGACACGACCGGCAAAACCACCACGGACCACATTGCCGAGCGTCTGGCTGGTGAAGCCCGGGCCTTGCTGCGGCACACGGACTGGAACATTGCCGAAGTCGGCTACAGCCTCGGCTTTGACGAGCCGGCCAACTTCAACTACTTCTTCAAGAAGCACACCGGTCTGGTTCCCTCCGCTTTTCGGCGGGTTTGAATTTCATAAGTATCCGCTTGAATCTCATAAGCTCCTGCCTGGGTGGGTCCCTGACCTTTGCGGTCGTTAAGCGCGTTGCTCGACGTAGCGCGCACATCCTCATCCCAACCCTCACCCCCGCATGGACACGCAAGCACACCCTCCCCAAGTCTGGTTTATCACCGGGGCCTCCAAAGGCTTCGGGCTCGAACTGGTAAAACAACTCCTGGCGCTAGGCCACCAAGTAGCAGCCACTTCCCGCAACGCCGAGGAGCTGCGCGCCGCCGTCGGCGCCGACTCCCCCAACTTTCTGCCGCTGACCGTGGAGCTGACGGCCGAAGCCCAGGTAGGCGAAGCCTGGCGGCCACGGTGCGGCAGTTCGGCCAGCTGGATGTGGTAGTCAACAACGCCGGCTACGGCCAGCTGGGCAGCCTGGAAGAAGTAACCGATGCCGAGGCGCGCGAAAACTTCGATGTCAACGTGTTTGGCACGCTCAACGTCATCCGCCAGGCCATGCCCCAGCTGCGGGAGCAGCAGTGGGGCCACATCGTCAACTTCTCCT
>NZ_JZIR02000145.1:0-6361 GCF_000961955.2 Hymenobacter sp. AT01-02 | reverse complement strand
CTTTGATATGAGCGCGACGCCCAACGAAGAGCCGCGGTACCAAAGCCGGATGCCGCTCCCTTCTCCGTGTCGAAAGCCAAGTAACCGCCGCGCGCTGCTCGGGGCACTGGTCACCTACCGGGGTGGCTGGGCGGCCCAGGCAGCCGCGTAGTGCCTCCCACCTCCATCCTACCCACCGCATGAACCGCAGATCCTTCGTCCAGGGTGTTTCCCTGCTTACCGCCAGCGTATTTTTCAAGCAGTACTCCTTCGCTAGTGCAGCCCCCGCCTTTCCGGTGGTGCGGCCGGCGGCGGAGAAACGGCGCTTTCGGAGCCGCTCGGTAGAAGCGGCCATTGTGGAGTTCAACAAGAAGGTAAAGGACAAGGAACTGGGGTGGCTGTTTGCTAACTGCTTCCCCAGCACCCTGGATACCACCGTCACCCACACTACCCTGCAGGGCCGCCCCGATACGTACGTTATCACCGGCGACATTGACGCCATGTGGCTGCGCGACAGCTCGGCCCAGGTGTGGCCCTACTTGCAGTTTGTGAATAAAGACGCTGAGCTGCGGCAGCTGATTGCGGGCGTCATCAACCGGCAGACGCGCTGCGTTATCAAGGACCCTTATGCCAACGCGTTCTATGGCGATGACACCAAGGTAGGCGAGTGGAAGTCGGACCTGACGAAAATGCAGCCGGGCGTGCACGAGCGGAAGTGGGAAATTGACTCGCTGTGTTACCCCATCCGGCTGGCTTACCATTACTGGAAAACCACCAACGACGCGGCCCCCTTTGATGCGCAGTGGCAACAGGCCATCAAAAAAACGTTGCAGACATTCCGGGAGCAACAGCGCAAGGAAGGCCTGGGGCCCTACAAGTTTCAGCGTCAGACGGCTACTTCTACCGATACCCAGCCCATGAGTGGCTACGGCTACCCCGTGCGGCCCGTGGGACTGATCTGCTCCTCCTTCCGCCCCAGCGACGACGCTTCCCTCTACTCCTTTCTCGTACCCAGCAACTTCTTCGCGGTGGTAAGCTTGCGCCAAGCCAGTGAGATGATGACGGCCCTGGCCAAGGATGCCGCCACGGCGCAGGAGCTAACGGCCCTGGCCAACGAAGTAGAAGCCGCCTTGCGTCAGTACGCCGTGGTGAAGCACCCCCAGCACGGCGACCTATACGCCTATGAGGTGGACGGCTTCGGCAGCCATGTGCTCATGGACGACGCCAACGTACCCAGCCTGGTAGCCCTACCCTACCTGGGCGCCGTGCCCATCACCGACCCTGTGTACCAGAATACCCGCAAGTTTTTGCTTTCCACTGCCAACCCCTTCTTTTTCAAGGGTAGCGCCGCCGAGGGCATTGGCGGGCCGCACGTGGGGCAAGACATGATTTGGCCCATTGCCATTACCACCCGCGGCCTCACCAGCACCAACGACGCCGAAATCAGGGACTGCGTGCAGAGTCTGAAGGCCACCCACGCAGGCACGGGCTACATGCACGAGTCCTTTCACAAGGACGACGCCAGCAAGTTTACCCGCTCGTGGTTTGCCTGGGCCAATACCATCTTTGGTGAGTTTCTGTGGAAAGTGTACCAGGAGAAGCCCCAGCTGCTAGCTTAGGGCACCTCCTTCGCCTTGGTGTCCTACCCACCTACGCTCACCCTTGCCCGTGGCGTGGGCTTTGGGTATAAATAACTGCTGAACCTGTCCTGCACGCGGCTTGCTCGCGCCCGAATATGAAAACTCCCATAAGAAAAGCCCTCCTGCTTAGCGCGCTGGCTAGCCTGTTTCTGGCCCCGGCTGTGGTAGCCCAAAAAGCTTCTGCTCCGGCCAAAAAACCAGCCAACGCTGCGAGGCTCAAGACCACCAAAACCACCTCGGGCAATCCGGTATTTCCGGGGTGGTACGCCGATCCGGAGGGCGCCATCTTCGGCAAGCAATACTGGGTGTACCCCACGTATTCTGCCCCCTACGAGCAGCAGGTGTTCATGGATGCCTTCTCCTCTCCTGACCTGGTCAGCTGGACCAAGCACCCGCGCATCATCGACACGACCCGCGTGAAGTGGGCTCAGAAGGCCATGTGGGCCCCCTCGGTAATTGAGAAGGGCGGCAAGTACTTTCTGTTCTTCGGCGCCAACGACGTGCACGAAGGCGAAGTAGGCGGCATTGGCGTGGCCGTAGCCAACCGGCCGGAAGGTCCGTTTGCCGACTACTTGGGCAAGCCCCTGATTGGCAACATTCACAACGGCGCCCAGCCCATCGACCAGTTCGTGTTTCACGACCAGGATGGGCAGTACTACCTGATCTACGGAGGATGGTCGCACTGCAACATTGCGCGGCTAAAGGACGATTTCACGGGCTTCACCCCCTTCCCCGATGGCACTATGTTCAAGGAAATTACGCCCCAGAACTATGTGGAAGGACCATTTATGTTTCGCAAAGACGGCAAGTACTACTTCATGTGGTCGGAGGGTGGCTGGGGTGGACCCAACTACTCCGTGGCCTACGCCGTGGCCGACTCGCCCCTGGGACCGTTCAAACGCGTTGGTAAAATTCTACAGCAAGACCCACAAGTCGCCACCGGAGCGGGCCACCACTCGGTGCTACACGCTCCCAACACTGATACCTGGTACATCGTCTACCACCGCCGCCCCCTCGGCGAAACTGACGCCAACCACCGCGTTACCTGCATCGACCAGCTCACCTTCGACGCACAAGGCATGATAAAGCCCGTGAAAATTACGGCGGCTGGCGTGAGTAAGCAGCCGTTGTAACAGTTGGTCTACCTTCTCAACTGTGGAGAGGTACAACTACTGATAAGAGGCCTTGGACTACCCGCCCTATTCTTATTAGGTTACTGGCAAGGTACTTCCAAGGACTCTTCAGCCGGTTAGCTACTCCCAGTTTCTTTCCCGAAAGTGGCTAAAAACTGATTATCAAGAAGTTAAAGAATTATAGCGTATCGAGCATTTCACGGCTAAGCATGGCGCCCGCCAAGGTGCCGGCAGCTACAGCCACGCTTACCGTGCGCATGGGCGTAGTGGCGTCGCCGGCGGCGTACACTCCGGGGACGTTGGTTTTCTGCAGGGTATCAACGGCTAGGTGGCCCTGCTCGGTGAGCGTGCAGCCCAGTTCTTGGGGTAGAAGGCAGTGCTGGGTGAAAGCTGGCCGGGCGTATAGCGCGCGTAGTGCCACCTGGCGGCCACCAGCTAGCACTACGTGCGTTAGGTAGCCACTCTGGTGCACAATCTGCTCTATGGGTGCTTCTTCTACCGCAATGCCGCGCTCCGACAACCGCTGGCGGTGTTCGGGCTGAATAGTTGATGGGCCGTTGGTGAAAACCGTCAAGGTGGGAGTCCAATTCAGCAGTAGCCGCACCTGCTCCACGGCCATGTCACCATTGAGCAGGATGCCGGTGGGCTGGTCGCGGTACTCGTAGCCGTGGCAGTAAGGGCAGTGAATTACCGAGATGCCCCAGCTTTCGGCAAAACCAGGAATGGCGGGCATCTGGTCGTGCACACCGGTAGCAAAGAGTAGTTTACGGGCCCGAACCGTCGCTCCCGAGGCTGTTGTTACCCGGAAGTCATTGTCTGCGCCCGTGGCGGCAACGGCCACCTCCCGGCGCAACTGCACAGTTGGGTAAGCTAGGACCTGTGCCAGCGCCTGCGCCGCAATAGCTGCCGGCGTGCTACCATCCTGAGTTAAGAAATTATGTGAGTGCGGGGTCTGACGGTTGCACGGCAGGCCGCTGTCCAGAATCAACACGTTGCGCCGGGCCCGCCCCAACGACATGGCAGCCGCCAGCCCCGCGTAACTGCCGCCTACTATCACTGCGTCCAGTACTTCTTGGTCTTCCATAGCAACAAGTTTTTGTCTCTTACAAGGGTATATTTTCTCAAAAGTGAGACACTGCAAAGCAAAAAAAATCACAGCCCAATGCCTTTGCTAAATGAAAACCAAGCAAATTCCTTTAAGCTATTGGGGGCCACGGCCCCAGCAGTAGCCGCATTGACGGTGGCAACTACCACCCCATTGAACAGAGCCATTACCCAGGCCGTAGTCAGATGCAGGCTGATAGCGCCCTGTTCCTGCAATTGCGTAATCACATTACGAAAGCGGCTACAAACGGAATCGTAGGCAGCACAATCAGCATTGAGGGGGGTATGGTGGTGCTCGGGTCGGGAGTGCAGCTTGTTGAAGAGGGCATACTTAGCACCGCAGTCTACTCCGGCGTACAGCATGTATTCTAGCTGCTTGCGCGGCTCGGCGGAGCTGTTCAACGCCTGCAACATGGCCTGCTGGCAGCTCCGACGCATTTCCTGCGCGCACGAGGCCAGTAGCTCCTCGCGGCCGGTGAAGTAGCGGTGCAACGTCCGCCGGGTAACGTCGGCTTGCTCCGCAACGTGCTCCAGCGGGGCCGAATAGTCCTCGTTGAACACGAGAATAGCGGCTTCGATGATGCGGTGCTGAGTTTGCGACGCTGACATGGCGCAAACTTACGCATAAAGTCTCACATTTGAGACATAGTTAATAATATGACTCAGCAACTCTGTTTTCTTGACTGCAATGAAGCCGAGCCTTAAGCTACGCCGTGTGGCTTGATGACAACCAAGCCCACATACCCCAATGTGCAGGGTTTACCCAGCGTTGGGCGCTGGTAGAGAAGCACTCTTTGCGTATACTGCCGGGTAAGATTTCCCGTCGACAGCTAATTCCCGTAGGAGGTATTTATGCATCAAGAACCACTTCGAACGGGCGGGCAGCCCGTTGCTACGGCCACTAAGGGCCTCATTATGCTACACGGTCGGGGCGGTAGTGCAGCCGATATTTTGTCGCTAGCTGCGCACCTGCACGTACCAGGGTTTGCATTGCTGGCCCCGCAGGCCACCCAGAACACGTGGTACCCGAATTCCTTTTTGGCCCCGGTGGCGCAGAATGAGCCTTGGCTGACAGATGCCCTGGCCGCTGTAGGCCGCACCGTGGCCCACGCTCAGGCTGCTGGCATTACCGCCGATAACCTGTACTTTCTGGGCTTCTCGCAGGGGGCTTGCCTTACCTTAGAGTACGTAGCTCGCCATGCTACCCGGTACGGGGGCGTGGTTGCCTTCACGGGTGGCTTGATTGGCGACCAGCTTCGGCCCGAGGGCTACCGGGGCGACTTTGCAGGCACTCCCGTCTTCATTGGCACCAGCGACCCTGACTTTCACGTACCGGTGGAACGCGTGCGGGCCTCCACGGCCCTACTGACGGCGCTGGGCGCGCACGTAACCGAAAAGGTATACCCGAATATGGGGCATACCATCACGCAAGAAGAACTCAACCTAGCCAATAGCTTAGTCTTTGGCCGGTAAGGCCCAGCCAGCAGTACGCTGCTTACCTCTTACCCTTTACCTTACTCTACATGGAACCTCGCATTCTAGCCTGCACCACGTTACGGCCATTGCTGGCAACGCTCAGCGCAACTTTGATTTCTACACCAAAGTTCTGGGGCTGCGCTTCCTTAAGAAAACCGTGAATTTCGACGACCCTGGCACGTACCACTTCTACTTCGGCGACGAAACCGGTTCAGCGGGTACTATCCTCACGTTTTTTCCCTGGTTGAACATCACGCCGGGCCGGCGTGGCCTGGGGCAGGCTACGGAGGTAGGCTACTCGGTACCGGCCGGCAGCTTTGAGTTCTGGATGAAGCGCTTCGACGAGCACGGCGTGACGTACAACAAGCCCAGCGAGAAGTTTGGGGAGCAGTACCTTACCTTCCTCGACCCCGACGGCCTAAAACTGGAGCTGATCGTATCCAAGGCCGACGACCCGCGCACCCCCTGGACAACCTCTGAAGTAGGTGCGGCAGTAGCTACCAGAGGGTTTCACACCGTTACGCTCACCCTAGCTAGCATCAAGGGTACGGCCGAAATCCTGACGGACGTGTTTGGCTATACGCTGCTGGAGCAACACGTGAATCGGTACCGCTACGTGACCGATACGGTGCAAGGCGCCGCCTACATCGACCTGGTGGAAGTACCGGGGGAAGCGCGGAGCGTTACGGCCGGCGGCTCGGTGCACCACATTGCCTTTCGCGTGAAAGACGACGAAGCCGAGCTGTACATTCGCAAGAAGCTGATCGAGAAAGGCCTGCAACCTACTCCGCAAATTGACCGCGACTATTTCCACTCGGTGTACTTCCGCGAGCCGGGCGGGGTACTGTTTGAAATTGCTACCGAAAACCCTGGCTTCACTGTGGACGAACCCTTGGCCGAACTTGGCACCGGCCTCAAGCTGCCCAAACAGCATGAGCACCTGCGGGCCCGCTTAGAGGCGGTACTCCCTCCCATCGGCTAGGCGCAACAAATCCAGACCCCAGACGCCCGGCGCATTCAACAGAGTTG
>NZ_JZIR02000144.1:0-2322 GCF_000961955.2 Hymenobacter sp. AT01-02 | reverse complement strand
GTTGCAACAGTGGAGCTTTTCTTTTGCTGGGAGCGAGGATAGTTATTCTACCAGCACCCCGATATAGTAATTCTCAACATCTACTTCCAGATTATCCTTAGTTAGTCCCGGAAGGTTAACGGGCTGAAAAGAGGTAGTCATTGGGAGGGTGTGGTACTCTCCGCCTTTGGTACGCAGGCGAGCCGGCAGGTTAAAATCCGATTCATCAGCAATCCAACGGGCCTGGGGCTGCCCATCACCAGAGAAACGCACTTCCAAGGTAGGTATGCCGGGGTGACGCAGAAACTGATTGAAGACGGGTGTGAGGTCCTGGCCCGTTTGCTGGTTGAAGTAGCTTACTATTTGCTCAGTAGTTACCGTTTGGTGGTAAAAGGTGCGCGAAAGACCTCGCAGCAACTCTCGCCATTTGGCATCATCGGGTACTACGGCGGTACGAATCATATTGAGCATGTTGCTACCCTTATCATACATGTCACCGGAGCCTTCCTTGTTTACTTCATAAGGGCCAATAATGGGTCCATCGTTTTGAATGTTGCGCCGCTGCCCGTGGATGTATTGCTGGCCGGCTTTCTTCCCAAACTGACTTTCGACAAATAGCCCCTCTGAGTAGCAGGTGAAGCCCTCATGCACCCACATATCCGCAATGTCTTTGCTGGTAATGTTGTTGCCAAACCACTCATGCCCACTCTCGTGAATGATGATGAAGTCCCACTTCAGCCCCCACCCCGTTTCTGAACGGTCGCGGCCGAGGTAGCCATTCTGGTACTTATTGCCATAGGCTACCGCGCTTTGGTGTTCCATGCCCAAGTGAGGCGTTTCTACGAGTTTGAATCCATCCTCATAAAAGGGGTAGGGCCCAAACCAGTACTCCATTGATTTGAGCATAGGTTTCACGTTGGCTGTAAACTGCGTTTTCGCTTTAGCCAGGTTTTCGGGTAACACCCAATAGTCGAGGGTTAGGGGGCCTTTCTCACCGGCGTAGGTATCGGCAAAATGGGTATAGTTGCCCACGTTCAGCGCCACATCGTAGTTGTTGATGGGATTGTCGACAAACCAGTCGAAGCGAGTAGCACCGCCCTTTACGGTAGTGGTGCGGCGCAAGCGGCCGTTTGATACGTCGGTGAGGCCCTTGGGAACCGTCACGCTGATGAGCATACTATCCACTTCATCGGCCTGGTGGTCTTTGGTAGGCCACCAGATGCTGGCCCCTACGCCCTGGCAGGCGGTAGCTACCCAAGGCTTACCTTTTGCGTCTTGCGTGAACACGAAGCCACCGTCCCAGGGAGCATGCTTAGCAACGGTAGGCTGGCCCGAATAATACACCGTGAAGGCCGCACGGCTACCTTTCCGAATGGCCTCCGGGAAGGTAACAAACACGGCATTAGCCTCGCGGGTATAGGGTACCGCTTTACCCTGGTATTCTACCTTATCTACCTTCAGGTTGGCAAATAGGTCAAACTGCAGCTTAGTAAAATCCTGAGTGGCAGTGAACTGAAACACGTTGGAGCCACTAATCGACTTTTTGTCGACATCCAGCTTCACATCAAGATGGTAGTAATTGATGTCGTAGCAGGTGCGCAAAGGCGTGAGGTGGCCCCGAAGCGAATCGGCACGGGTAAAGGCTGTTTTGGGCTGCATGAGTTGAGCCGACGACAAATGGGCGAGGCTTAGCAAGCCAGCCAGAAACGGGAGCAGGTAGGAGCGCACAGGCAACACAGTAGGAGTATGCCGTAAAGAACGGAATTCGTCGCGAAGTGCTGCTTCTCCACCGTACATCAGCGCCACCAACCTAGTAGTTTGCAGATGCCTTTTCTTGCGCAACGAAGCGCTGCCTTCCATTCATGGTGGGTAAAACGCCGTAGGTTTGGGCCGTCCTTACTTCTGGCCTTATGTCGAACCAGCCTACTTCCTCACGCACGGCGCTCCTATTGGCCTTTGCAGCAGTCTACCTTATCTGGGGTTCTACCTACCTAGGCATTCGCTTCGCCATTGAATCTATGCCGCCCTTGTTGATGGCGGGGAGCCGCTATACTCTGGCAGGAGCTGTGCTTTACGGGGTTATGCGCCTGCGCGGCGAGCCTGCTCCTACATGGCGAGGCTGGGGCGTGGCCCTACTCATTGGCATCTGCCTGCTGGCCTTCGGCAACGGTGGGGTAACGCTTGGCGAGCAATATATTCCCTCGGGGCTGGCGGCGCTGCTGGTAGCTACGGTACCCATGTTCCTAGCCCTCTTGGCTGGTGGAGCGGAGTAGCCCAGCGCCCTACGCCCGCCGTGGCGCTGGGGCTCTTGTGTGGCCTGCTTGGGGTGTACTTATTGGCCCG
>NZ_JZIR02000143.1:0-4665 GCF_000961955.2 Hymenobacter sp. AT01-02 | reverse complement strand
AAGAACGCCGATATATGTGCGTAGTGCGCATTAGGGAGAGCACAATAGGTACCTGATCGAGGGCAGCAAGATAGGTCCAGTAAGAGAACGGGCATCTGGTACATGGCCCTACTTTTCGGCCTCCTCTTTCAATCAGAAATCAACTCAACCAAACTACGTTGCGTGGGGGCCACTTAGGTACACCTTCTTGACCCTTGGTGCCGAGTTAAGGATTACCACCCGTACCAGAGACAAGTGAGTTTAGCGAGTATTGGACCGGTGCCGGTTCCATTCGCTGAGGGCATCTTGGTAAAACCTCTGCATCTCCTCTTTGCTGCCGTCCATATAGACTCGGAACGTGGTCTGATCCTTTTTTCGAACCTGTAAGTAAGGGCAGTCGAAGTCTGGAACGTCAAAGACTGGGGCTAAAGCCGTAATATCAGAATAAAAGGCGCATTCGCGCTGGTGCTGACGGGTGTCACTCCCCTCGAGCCAATAATGAACCATGCGTTTATCGGTAAAGAAACTGCCAGCCTTTCGAAGCTTGAAATTCGAATAAAATCGGTGAACGGTCTCTTTTGGGTCGAGCATGCCCACTTCGCGGATAAAGGATAGCTCGTCAGGTGATAAGGTAGACTGCGTCTCAATGCGGTTGCACGAGAGCAGAAGCAAGGCAATGAAGGCAACACCGAAATACTTCATACAATTGATCAACAGGACCAAGCCCAGACAGGGGAAGAGGCACGCTTACTCATAAAGATATTTGACGATACAATTCCAGCTGTGGGTTGAGTTTTTTCGACAGCCCATAAAGCGTAAATCGGCCTGTTTTTACTACCCTTTTGTGAACAGGCAAAAGGGTAGTAAAAACAGGCTTAAAAACCAGCGTATTCGAGGCTGTTTGGCGGGATGCTCAGCGTGTCCATAAAACGGCCGCTTTCTAGACACTTCATTCCACATTTCAATAGGAACGATATCCCTTTTGATAGGCTTCGAATTTGCTCTTGGCAATAATCACTAAATCAATTGTTTAACTGCTTAGCGTGTAAAACCGCCCTTTTGGAACAAGAACCCCTATGAGCTATAGGGGTAGCGCAAGAGTAGGAACAGAACTTCTCGTTAGGGAAATCTAAGCACAACCAGTGCCTCAAAAAACGCCCGTTTAAACGCTGCTAAGGCAATTTTTAAGTACAGTAAGTTCTGGCCTGGCTCGAACCAGGCATAGCTAGTAGCTACTCCCTTATTTTATAGTATCAATCCCTAGCCTTGATTCATGGCCGCAAAGGCCTCGGCTGGCGCGGCGCGATGCAGCTCGTAGAACTGAGCTGTTTGACCAACCAAAATTTCGGCGGTATCCTGCTCCAGGCCCGCTACCAACTCGGTGGCCACATGCCGCGGCGGAATGCCGTTTTCACCCCCGACTTCCGTCGTAAAGTCAGTGTTCACCAGCGGCGGGAACAACTCGAATACTTTCACTTGTGTGGTTTGGGCCAGCGTGTGGCGCAGGGACTGGGTGTAAGAGTGCAGCGCCGCTTTGCTGGCCGCATAGGTAGGCATGACGGCCGCAGGTGCAAACACTACAATGGAGGTCACGTTGACGATGGCCGCCTCGGGCTGGCGAGTCAGTAGCGGCAGGAGTAGTTCGGTCAGCCGAATGGTGCCCAAGTAGTTAGCGGCCATTTCTTCCCCAGCTTTGATGGCCGCGTCGGCCCCGATACCCAACTGGTAGACGTTGCCATGTCCGGCGTTGTTGATGAGCACGCTCAGGTCGCTGAACTCGGCTTCGAGCCGGCGCACCAGCGCGGCAACAGATGCCGCATCCGTCAGGTCGGAGGGAATAGCCGTAACACCGGGTAGCTGCGCCACAGCCTGCTGCAAGCGGGCTTCACTACGGCCGGTGATGATGAGGCGGTTGCCTTTTTCGAGCAGGAGTTGCGCCGTAGCCAGGCCGATGCCAGAGCCGCCGCCCGTGACGAGGATGGTTTTATTGGAAATGTTCATGGTGGTTGAAAAATGGGTGAAAGAGCATTAAATAGACTTTTTGGTCTATTATTGAAAATAAATTTACGTGGTCAAGGCAGTAAACAGTCAGTTGATAAAAGACCGAAAGGTCTATTTTGAAAGCTAAAAAAGCCTACCCGAGCGAGTAAGCATCCAGCTCTTCTTTGAGGGTTTTAATCAGCCGGCGCATGGGCTGGCTGCTAGCCAGCACCCGGCACATAACGGTAGCGCCCTCCACTGCGACGTACATTTTGAAGGCAAAATCCTCGGCCTTGAGCGTAGCGGCAAATTCGCCCTGGTCAATGCCTGCCTGCAAAATGGCCGTAAAATTGGCGTGCAAGGCCTGCATCACGGCCCCTACTTTCTGCTTTACGGCGGGGTGGTTGTCGTCAGCTTCCACGGCCAAGTTGAAGATGGGGCAGCCGCCCACGATGGCCATGTCCAGCGGGTCTTGGCAAGAGTCCAGGTAGGCAAATATGCGGCCCTTAGCCGTAGTTGCCGCACTCATGACATCCTGGACGCAACCGATACTCTTGGCTAAGAGAAAGTCAACCGTGTGGGCCGAGAGGTCGTCTTTGTTTTCAAAGTGACTGTAAAGACAGCCCTTAGCTACTTTGGCCGCCTGCAAGATGTCATCAATGGTCGTACCGGCGATGCCCTTCTGGTTAAACAAAGGGGCCGCCTGCTCAATGATGTTTTGCTTAGTTCGCTCGGCTTTGCGCATGGCGGTGACATATTGGTGGTGCAAATATAGACTAAAAGGTCTTATTTAAAAATTGCCTCCCTTCATTCCTGTTTGCTGGCGAACCACAGCGGCAGGCCCCGAAATAGGGCCCCTCACCGGCAAAGTATCACGCCAGCAGTGGCCCCGAACAGCAGCCGAAACCCGCACTGATTCCAAGAGCAGGGATATAACGCCCATTATGTTAAGGGATGAAAACTAGAAGAGGAAAGAATTTTCTAGAGGCACCTACTCGCGAGAAAGTCATGTTTCCTCATCCCCATAAGGCAGCAGAGCTATGGTCGTCGGTAAGCGTAGAGGCGTAAGTTGTCTGCTGATGCATCAATCTGGAAATGACTGACCTCTTCTATTTTGAGCTGAATAGTATGAAGTTCTTGCGCCTCACCTGTATCGCGAGGGAATCTGGGGAAATCTAACCACTCAATTTCTTTGTAAACGGTCCAACCCAAGCGGGGAGTGCCAGTAATCATTGCTTCCATAGCATTAGCGTAGTAGTCAAATTGGTAGCTTGTCTCTTCACCAATAAGCAGCCACCGATCTACGTCAACGTCCTCCCAGATAAGCTTGACTTTACAGGCCTGTATCAAATCCCTATTCGCAATAAGGACTGCAATCAACTTCACCCACTTTGCATTGCTCATTAAAGGGTAAAGTTTGGCCGTCATGATGGCCCTTTCTATAGCCTTATCATCGGGTCTTGATACAAAAGGGCGTTTCATCGCAGAACTTGTCTAGTATCAATTAGCTAAGGAATTTGCCAGTCTGATAAGTCGTTTTTATGTTAATCAAATGCCTTGAGTTCGGCCTGTAAAACTTGCATGGCCTCATGCTGCCACCGATAAAAGGCACTCGCTAGTTCCTGTTCGATCTACTCCTGCGCTTGCTGCTGATGGCCACAACAGCGTTTTGATGGCGGGTTAGGAGTATGAACTTGCTCTTGTAGAATCTGCTGCAAAATAGTGGTAGGAGCATTAAGTAAAAGTCCAGAAGGAGGAAAAGGGTACTCAGGCAACTACCTGTTATCAATTACAAGTCAGCACCACCATTTCGCTAAGTTAATAGCTGGGATTGGCGGTGCTAGTTGAGAGCCTAAATACTTGTTAACCTGCTTTGATTCCGGTCATCGAGTGGGGAAATGAGAATCTTTTATCAGATCTCACAACGGGGATTTGATCCATTCTGGGAAGTGTAGCCCCCTACGTAAACGTTATCCTCTGGTAGGCACTGCTGATGAGTGCCGACGTATTGAACACTGGTCCGTGAGAAACTGCATGGGGGTAGGGATAGCAACTGGCAAAGAAGTACGGTAAGACTTGGCCGGATGACTGTGCCCAACCCGCAGGCGGCGAGCAAGCCCTACGCCGGGCCTGGCTGTACGTCAAACAAGTGGGCCAGCAGCGGGGAAGTGGTCAGCGCCTAGTCCAGCTGATAAAGGACCGCCGACT
The DNA here is from genome assembly GCF_000961955.2 of Hymenobacter sp. AT01-02. Taxonomy (NCBI): domain Bacteria; kingdom Pseudomonadati; phylum Bacteroidota; class Cytophagia; order Cytophagales; family Hymenobacteraceae; genus Hymenobacter; species Hymenobacter sp. AT01-02. The sequence continues at coordinate 498 of NZ_JZIR02000143.1, read as the reverse complement.
AGGGCTCCGGGCCGAATAAGCCAACTCATCCCGGTGAGTTCGGCAACAGCCCCGCCCGTTACCGTTTCCTGAGACACCTCACGCGCGCTAAAATCCGGCGCGGTGGCCCTAACGGGAATGACTGTTCATACTCTGGCGCGACCTCACGGGCTATTCGCTGCCGGGCCAAAGCGCGACCGGTTGACCGGCCGAGGCGCAGCTTTGGGCCAGCAGGCCTTACGCCGCTGGCTGTTGCGCAAACTTCTCGATAGCGTCCGCCGTGACCGGGGTGAAGAGGTTCACCAGATTGCCGTCGGGGTCGCGGAAGAGCAGCGAGCGGTTGCCCCAGGGCATGGTGGTAGGCCCCTGCACCAGCGCGCCACTAAGCCAGTCGGCCTGCCGTTGGTAGGTCGCATCGACGTCGGCCACTCGAAACTCGAGGATAACCGAGCCGTTGGCGGCGGCTGGGGGCAGCTGCTCGCCGCCGAGGGGCGCCAGGGTGCTGGTGTGGCCGATGGC
>NZ_JZIR02000142.1:0-1194 GCF_000961955.2 Hymenobacter sp. AT01-02 | reverse complement strand
CGTTCCTTCAGAAGCTACGTCGGCACTACCCAAAGGCGCAGCTAGTGTGCCTCACCAGTCCCATGGCCGATGCTCGGCTGACAGCCGTGTTGCAGCGCTACCTGACAAGTATAGTTGCCCAAACCAACGCGGCGGGCGATGCAGCCGTGCATAAATTCTTCTTTTCGCGCAGCTATACCAGCGGCTGCGATAGTCATCCTAGCGTGGCTGAGCATCAGCTTATTGCCGCCGAACTCACGGCCTACCTAAAACGCCGCCTAGGGTGGTAGGCAGGCAGGGTGTTTTCATTTTCTAACAATACGAGGGAGCAGTTTTCCAACGGCTCCACAATCAGCACTTATCAACATGACACACTTCAACCAACAGCACAACCTATGGGGAATTGACCTAGGCGGCACCAAAATAGAAGGCGTTATTCTAAAGTCGGCGCAAGAACCCGAGGTGTTATTTCGGTACCGCGTGCCGACCGGGGTGGCGCACGGCTACGCGCACATCTTAGGGCAGGTAGCCCAATTGGTGCAGCATTTAGAAGCCGCCGCCGGCTACCGCGCCGAGCAAATAGGCATTGGCACGCCAGGCACCACCATTCCAAAGTCGGGGCTGATGAAAAACTGCAACGCAACCGTGCTCAACGGCCAGCCCGTACGCGCCGACCTGGAACAGCTGCTCGGCATGCGCGTGGTTATGGCCAACGATGCCAACTGCTTTGCCTTGGCCGAAACCCGGCTGGGCGTTGTGCGGCAGCACTTTCCCGACGCTAAAGTGGTCTTTGGTATCATCCTCGGCACGGGTGTGGGCGGCGGCCTGGTCGTGAACGGGCAGATTCTGGAGGGCTACCACGGCATTGCCGGCGAGTGGGGCCACAACGTACCTAAGCGCGGCGGAAGGCGACGCTTGCTTTTGTGGCAAAACGGGCTGCAATGAGAGTATTCTGGCGGGTCCGGCCCTGGAGCAGTACTACGCCCACCGCAGCGCGCAGCCGCGCAGCTTGCCCGAAATAGTAGAACGGGCCGCCCATGGCCACGACACCGTAGCTACTCAGACCCTGGAGCGCCTCACCAGCTTTTTCGGCCTCGCCCTGAGCAGCGTCGTCAACCTGCTGGACCCCGACGTGATTGTGATTGGCGGCGGGGTTGGCAACATCGACTGCCTCTACGAGGCCGGCGTGGCCAGCGTGCAGCAGCCACATTTTTT
>NZ_JZIR02000141.1:0-1089 GCF_000961955.2 Hymenobacter sp. AT01-02 | reverse complement strand
ACGTGTTATCAGCAAGGTAGATGCCGTACCAACGGGTACTACTGTATGGTGGTCGATTGACTTGGGCAACGCCTACTTGGGTAAGGAAGCTACTCCCGTGCAGTGGAAAGCGGCTGAGGCTTACTTAAAAGACTTTGCTCGGACTCTCTACCGCGAAGACTTGGCTATCCAGGTTGCTGAAGCTGAAAAAGCACTGGTGTCGTCGCAGAACAACCACATGGCAGTTATTCAAAAGGCTGACATGATTAAGAAGGACATCGAGAAGAACAAGACGCGTAAGGCTGAAATTCAGCAAGAACTGGCCAAAAACGCCGCTGAATTGCTGCAGTACAACAACATGGTTGATATGAACCTGAAAGAGCAGGAAGCTGCCCGCGCCGACATTGTAAACATGCGCGTAGCTCTCGAAGCTGTGAAGGAGCGGATGAACAAAATCGAATAGTACTTATCTATATCTATTATAATCTATACAGCAAACAAAGAGCCCTGCCGGTATTATCGGTAGGGCTCTTTGTTTGCTCGCTACTTGCGAGGTGTAAGATTACATACTGAAGTTGGCGTGTGCATAAAGCGAAAGTGCATGAGATAAGCCAATGTTCCGTAACTGTATAACATCACCTCAAGGCCATACCACAATTAGTTAATTGCCAACTCTGCCTAATCCATTAAGTTCTTGATTTGTTGCGCGGCGGCTTGCTCATCCTTCCACCCCACTATGCGAGTGCTGCCTGGTCGGCTCCGGTTCTGAAACCATAAGTTTAGGGACTGGCGCACGGCGGGGTAGCGACGCCGAAGGGAAGACCAGTCGGTTGCGTGGGGTAAAATTTGCTGGGCCGGACGAGCCGGTACTGACACGACTACCTGCTCTAATTCGCCGTTGACATCTAACAGGAGTAAGGCAACTGGTAATACTTCCATGACAGTGCCTGCGGGCTCGCTTTCCGCCAGCACTAGTGCGGCTAGCGGCGGGTTACCGGGACGCGTGGTAGAGGTGGGTAGTCGCGTACTAGGAATGAACCCATAGTTGCCCGGGAACGGGAGAAACTCCAACAAGTGATCAGCACCAGCAAGCTGCACGGGTACAAATTC
>NZ_JZIR02000140.1:0-11880 GCF_000961955.2 Hymenobacter sp. AT01-02 | reverse complement strand
TGAGTAGGTACCATCGGCATTTGCCACTACCCCGTCGCCGATGATGTAGCCTTCCTCGCGGCCCGGCAGGGTAGATTTCAGCTTACCCTGCTCGCTCATTTTGTGGTGCGTCTGCGAGTAAATAATGCCGCCATACTGCCCGTCGAACAGCACGCTCAGCCGAAAATTCTTGTAGGACACCTCGTTCAGAAAGCCGCCCTTCCAGTCGGCGTACGCCCGCCCGATGTACTTGATGTTGGCGGGCTGTACTGGCAGGCCGTCTTTGTTGTAGATGATTTTGCCGTCGGGCGAGTAGTCGAAGCCGTAGCCATATATGTCGCCGGTAGTGCCGCCTACCGTAGCCAGTAGGGTAGCCGTGCCGCCTGTTCCAATCACCTGTTGGTCTTCCAGGCCCCCGGCCAGGCTGAGCACTTTATTGCGGTTGCGAGACCAGGTAACGGTGCTTTTCCACTTGAAGGCGTTGTTGTCAACAGGGCGAGCGTTGAGCACAACTTCCACGCCCCGGTTGCGCACGGCGCCCGCGTTCAGCAGGGCGCGGCTGTAGCCCGTGGTAGGGTCAATGGGCACTTCCAGAATTTGGTTGCGGGTAGTGTTCTGGTACACCGTCACATCGGCTCCCAGGCGGCCCTGAAACATCAGGTACTCCAAACCGGCTTCGTAACTGACGGTTTGCTCCGGCTTTAGGTTCTTGTTGTAGAGGGTAGTAGCCACCGAGCCTGCCCCAGCAAAGTCGCTGCGGTTGTAGTACTTGTTGTTGCCATAAGGGTCGGTGTCGTTGCCCACTTTCGCGGCCGAAAGCCGAAGCTTAGCCAGCGAAATAGAGGCCGGCATGGGCAGCAGCTCGTTTAGAATAAAGCTAGTGCTTACCGAAGGATAGGAAAACGGCAGGTTTTCCACCGGCAGGGAGCTGGACCAATCGTTACGCCCAGTCAGGTCCACGAAGATCTTATCGTCGTACGACACCGTAGCCAAGGCATAATTGCTGTTGATATCCTTCTCGTACGCATTGAGACCTAATAGCGGGCTGCTCAGGCCGTTGGCTAGCTTGTACACGCCCGGAATTACCAAATCGCGCACTGCGGCATCGGTGCTGCGGTTGCGGCGGCGCATAGCATTACCACCCACGGAGGCCCGCACGTCAAAGTGGGTGTTGAACTGCCGGTGGTAGGTTAGTAGAAAGTCAGTGTTGACTTCGTAGTTGCTGATATCCTGCTGTTTGTAGTAGCCTTTCTGAAAGTTAGCCGTGCTGTACGGGCGGCGCATTTCGCGTCGTTCCTGGGTCATGGCTAGGCCCGAACGCACCAGCAGGCTTAGGCTCTTCGTGAAATCATACGTAGCCGAAATATTGCCCACGGTGGTGCGCGTGGTCGAGGCATTAATCATCTCGTAGGCAATCAGGTACGGGTTATCGATAAACGAGCTGAACGGGTGTACCTGGTCTACTTGGTTGTAGCCGTTTTTCCAGATGGTACGGTACGCGTCGAGCGGCACGTTGGGGTTCTGGAAAATCATGAAGTACGACAACGACTGGTTGTTGTATCCGGTGGCGGGTAGGTTGTCGCTCGTGCGGTTAGTGAAGTTCACTTTGCCCGCCAGCTTTAGTTTGGAGGCCACGGTGTGGTTGACGCTCAAGGCGGCCGTCAGCCGTTCGTAGCCCGTATTGGGCATAATCCACTGGTTTTTGGAGTGCGTGACGGAAGCCCGCGCCGAGCTGGTTTCATTGCCACCTTCTAGCGCCACGCTGTTGGTAAACGTAGAGCCGGTACGGTAAAATCCTTTGATGTTGTCTTTGTAGGGCACCCACGGCACGCGCTCCGCCGATTGGGCTTGGGTCGCCGGATCGTACTGATAGTAGAGCTGTCCGGCAAACTTTGGCCCGAAGGCGCTGCTCGTGCTGCCCGTGTTGGCACCGTCGGGAGAAGCTCCGTAGGAGTAGTACATCTCGCCATTGGCGTTAAACGAGCGGCCCGTACCCTGCCCGTACTCATACTGGTAATCAGGCCATTTCAGCACAGTATTGATACTTGAATTGCTGTTCACGGTCACGCCCAAGCCTTTTTTCTTGCGAGAGCCGGTTTTGGTAGTGATGATGAGCGCCCCGTTGGCCGCCCGGCTGCCGTAGAGGGCCGTTGCGCTGGCACCTTTCAGTACCGTAATGCTGGCAATATCATCGGGGTTGATGTCGGCAATACCGTTGCCAAAATCTACGGGCACGTCGTTGCCGGAGCCCGCCCCGTAGGCGCTACCTACGCCCGAGCTGGTAAGGCCGCTGTTCATGGGAATGCCATCCAGCACCACCAAGGCATTGTTGCCGTTAGGATTCAAAGAATTATCGCCGCGCAGGGAGATGCGCGTTGAGTTCACCGGCCCCGAGCCCGTCGAAACCAAGTTTAGCCCCGCCACTTTGCCCGAGAGGGCCTGCGCAAAGTTGTTAGGCCGCGCTTCCAGCAAGGCTTCCCCACTTACTGTTTGCGTAGCGTAGCCCAACGACTTCTGCTCCCGCGTGATGTTGAGCGCCGTCACAACCACCTCATTCAGCTGCTTGGCGTCGGCGGCTAGGCGCACATTCAGCGTTGTTTTTCCACTTACTGCTACTTCTTGTGTGCTGTAGCCGATGTAGGTCACCAGCAGTACAGCATCGGAAGCCGCAGTGAGTGTATAGCGTCCTTCTGTGTCGGTAGTAGCACCCGTAGTGGTTCCTTTCACTACCACCGTTGCCCCCGGCAACCCCTCTCCTTTCTCATCCGTAACGAAACCTGAGATGGACTGGCTTTGTGCAGCAGTAGTATGGCTCAGAAAAAGCAAGGCAGTACCCGTCGCGCTGAGCCGTAGGACTCGCGCTAAACCACTTGTGGACATGAAATGGGGCAGATTTGTTTGTGGCAAAACTACCCGGCCCCGTTTATGGGAATGTTACCACACAAACACCAAATGTTTATCTATCCACCTGCTGAACAGCCCCGATTTTTGCTAGCTAACAGCAGTCTTTATTCGGAATAGTACTATTACTTAACACTACCGTGTCATCCTAATCAGGCATGCTACATGGTTTACTTCACATTCATCAGTTCAGGTTAAGTACGCTTTCTGTAAGCAGGCTACGGTCTATGTATCCAGAAGCTAAGACACTAGATATTACTGAATGCAACCCTTAGGGGAACAGAAGACTCCTATACACAAAACAACCATATCCACTCTTTGCACTACCCGCTACCGTTATGAAACTATCGAAAGCAGTACTTGGCGCCCTCCTGGTTAGTATAGCTCTTCAAGCCACCAGCTGTTCCAAAAGTGATGCGCCCAGCCCCAAGGAGGAGAAGGAAGGCACTGCTCCATCCAAGCCAGAGCCCTGCCTGCTGTAAAAAGCAGGCACCAAATTCTACAGTAGGTAGTGTTCCGGCTTCCTGATACTGAAACGCCCGGTGCATTTGCACTGGGCGTTTCAATGTTAGCCTGGTATGCGCCCATTTTACCTGTGCAAACCTAGGTAGCAGAAGGCGTAGCTGAGAGCATCCAATTGCAGAGCTTACCGCTTTTACCCCTACCAAGGCAGTTACACCGGAAGGAGCTAGCGGCAGGGCTGCCGATTATTTAGCCCCCGGAGCTTCTAGTAGTCCTTCGTCGTTGATACTCCAGGCGGTAGTGCCCGCGGCACTAATGGTAGCCGTAAACTGCTTGGCCGTAGCCATGAGTTGGAGCTGATTGGTTCGGGCTTCAATAGTAGGTTGGGGCTCTATGCCTAGGTCGGATAATGTAGTTGCGTACCGGCCCGTTTTCTCGTGGTAGCGCTGCTGCCGGTAGTACACCAGCCATAAGTAGCGCTTTTGCTTTTCACCGTAGGGCAGTTGGAATGTGGTAGCAGGGATGCGCGAAAACTGTAAGTACCCCCAACGCTCGGGGTAGTGCATATTAATCACGCCCTGCGGCGACCATACCCAGTTGTGCTCGGGCAAGTTAGTGCCCTTGGCATCTGTAAGCTTATCATTTCGGCCATCCACAGGCCGCGTATCCCATTCTACTCGTGAGAAGTTGATGCGCCATAGCGCGCCCTCCTTGGGTTGCTGCCAAGGGTAGCCCATGCGCAAAGACTGCAAGGGGATGGCCATTTCTACGGTCCAGCCGGTGTCCGTGTCCTGGGAGTGGTTTAGGGTGCCTTGCACCTGCACGCCGGAGCGCAGGCCAGCAGCGTCCCAGCTCACCAAGGCGTCGCCCCTGTTCCGGTAGGGCTTGGGCAGAAACAACTCGAACGTTTTGTTCAGGGCATTTACTTCAATCTCGAAATACTGGTGGGTATTGTTATCGGGGTCAATGAAGACCTCGAAGTCGTTGTCCTTGAAGATGATGTCGTCGTGGTGGGTTTGCGTGGCCCATACCTGCGGCTCTTGCAAGGTAGCCGCAACAAACAGCGTCGAATCGTTCCACAGCATCTTCACCTTGGTTGACCAAGTTGGGCGCGGCTTTCGGTTGCCTTCAATATCGACGAACTCGGTTGTCCAAGCAGCTTGCTGCCACGCACTTTCCTGCAGGTTGCCGTCCATAGTCAGCGCCTGCGTGGTATGCTGCACCACGTAGCCCTGGGGCGTCGTGAACAGCTCTTCCAAGCCCTGAAAAGCCTTTTGCGCTTGGGCTGTCCTAGTGAGTAGCAGCAGTAGCGCCAGACTAGCCCAGCTTTTGCTACCCCAGGCAAGCGGCCCAACCACCCCAACACGGTCAGGGCGTGGCGAGGGCAAGGTAGCGGCTCTTGGCGACTTCTTGCCTTCCAGGCATTGACCATACCAGCCTACGCAGGGCCGCCGTACTGAACTACGTAAGGAAACTTGCATGCGGGCAAGTTACAGGCTCACGCCTAAAGCACTCTATGTAGGACGAGAAATGAGATGATCCGATAGTAGTACATCTAGGGTTCAAGTCAGGTAACCGTTCGTGTAGCTCACCTTAATAATCTACTGCTTTTACAAATCATTGCTGCTTTAGTAACACTAGTAATATAGTGTTATGCGAGTAACATTTTACCTATTTGTAGCCTTAGATGGCGTTTTATGGGTTTTTATCATCATACTGCCTTATAAGGAAGGGCAACAAAATCGGGCTGCAAAGCATGCTTTCTAGGGCACGAGTAGCCTACTGGCAAGGAGCATCATCAGGGTTCAACAACACCGATGCGCGTTGCAAAAAGAGCTTTCCTTCATAACGTCTTCATCTCGAGGTGAGTGTTTTGTGCCACTAAGCATCCAACACCAACCATGCAGCGCGGCACTTCCTTTAGCTTTTGCCATCCTCCCCCAGGCCATACCAGGTCTTTCTGTTGGCCGTCCGGAGGCAGCCGCGGCATCCTCAAACTCGGCGGTCAAGCATGCAAGAACACCGAATAGGCTGCTTCGCCCCGCCACAGAACATCGGGGTTACGCTTCACCAGCCCTCCTACTGCCAACGGGCTAACCAGCCAAAAACGAAGCCCCCACCACGACTTGGCTTACGCTTTCATTGCACCGCTGAACCAAGCCAACGTGCTCCGGTGCTCACGCCAAACAACATTTTCTAGGATCACCAATCCCCAGTCATGGTATCTAAGGTTTTTATGAACAGAGTATTTCTGCTCGTGCTAATGAGCTGCAGCAGCTTGTACTGCTTAACAGGCTGCTCAGAAAAAAAGAAGGAGAAAGAAGAGAAGGTCAAGCTTTTGGTGACCAGCCCCCTGGCCAAGGACACGACAATTACCAAAGAGTACGTGGCCCAGATTCACTCCATTCAGCACATTGAGCTACGGGCGCTGGAAAAGGGCTACCTCCAGAAGATTTTCGTGGACGAGGGGCAGACGGTGCGGCAAGGTCAGGTCATGTTCCAGATTACCCCCCTGATCTACCAGGCCGAGCTGAAAAAGTCACAGGCCGAGGCCAACTACGTGGGGCTGGAGTACCAGAACACCAAGAAGCTGGCCGATAACAATGTAGTATCAAAAAGTGAGCTGGCGCTGGCCCAGGCCAAGTTTGATAAAGCCAATGCCGAAGTTGGCCTGGCCCAAACCCACTTGCAGTTCACCACCATCAAAGCGCCTTTCACGGGCATCATGGACCACTTTCAGGCCCGACTGGGCAGCTTGGTGGATGAAGGCGACTTGCTGACCACGCTTTCCGACAACAGCAAGATGTGGGTGTACTTCAACGTGCCCGAAGCCGAGTACCTGGCCTACAAAGCCCACGCCCAAGCCGACAACCAGCAAGTACAGCTGCTGATGGCCAACAACGAGGTGTTTAACCAGCCCGGCGTGGTGCAAACCATTGAGGCCGACTTCAACAACGAAACCGGCAACATTGCCTTCCGGGCTACTTTCCCGAACCCCAAAGGCCTACTACGCAATGGTGAAACGGGTAGCATCCTCATGTCGGTGCCGCTTAAGCACGCCCTCATTATCCCGCAGAAAGCCACGTTTGAGGTGCTCGAAAAGAAGTTCGTGTACGTGGTAGACGACAAGAAGCAGGTGCACCAGAAGGAAATTACAGTGGCCTCGGAAATGCCCGACCTCTACGTGGTGTCCAGCGGCCTGGCCAGCACCGACAAAATCCTGCTGGAAGGCATCCGAAAAGTAAAGGACGGCGACAAAATCAGGTACTCCTACCAAGAGCCGAAGTCGGTTGTCGCCCACCTGAAAACCGACTCTGAATAAAGCTATTCGCTGTGAACTGCTGGCTGTTAGCGCGTGATGTTGCTAACGGCTAACAGCTAACAGCTAGTAGCCAACAGCTGATATCCATGTTCAGTAAATTCCTTCGCCGACCCGTGTTTGCCATCGTTATATCGGTGGTAATCCTATTCCTGGGTATTCTGGCTATTAAGACCCTTCCGAACTCCCAGTTCCCGGAGATTTCGCCACCGATGGTAATGGTAAGCACGGCGTATCCGGGCGCCAGTGCCAAGGTGCTCACCGAATCGGTGCTCATTCCGCTGGAGCAGGCCATCAACGGCGTACCCGGCATGAAGTACATGACCTCCGACGCCGTTTCGGCCGGGGAGGCCAACATCCAAATCGTGTTCAACCTGGGCACCGACCCCGAGCAGGCGGTAGTAAACGTAAACACCCGTATTGCCCAGATTCTGAACCGCTTGCCGGTGCTGGTGCAGCGCGAAGGCGTGGTGGTAAACCGCGTGGTGCCGAACATGCTGATGTATGTAAACCTCTACAGCAAGGACAAGAATACCGACATGCGGTACTTGTTCAACTACGCCGGGGTGAACATGCTGCCCGAAATCCAGCGTATCGACGGTATCGGACGCGCCAGCATCCTGGGTTCTCGCCAGTACGCCATGCGCGTGTGGCTGAAGCCGGACCGGATGCGGGCCTACAACCTCTCCGTGGATGACGTAATGGAGGCCCTCAACGACCAGAGCGTGATAGGCTCGCCGGGCCGCATCGGCCGCTCCGATGGTAAGGAGCTTCGGCGCTGGAATACGTGCTGACTTACAAGGGCCGCTTCAACGACGTGGAGGAGTATAAGAACGTGATTATCAAGGCCAACTCCAATGGCGAAACGCTGCGCCTCAAAGACGTAGCCAACGTGGAGCTGGGCTCGGAATTCTACGACATCTACTCCAACCTCGATGGCTACCCCTCGGCGGCCATCATGCTGAAGCAGACCTACGGCTCGAACGCCAGTGACGTAATCAAAAGCGTGAAATCCAAACTGGAGGAACTGAAAAAGACGATGCCGCCCGGCATGGACTACAAAATCAGTTACGACGTGTCGAGCTTCCTCGACGCCTCCACCGAAAACGTAATTCACACCCTGCGTGACGCCTTTATTCTGGTGGCCCTGGTGGTGTTCCTGTTCCTCGGTGACTGGCGCTCCACGCTCATCCCAATTATTGCGGTGCCGGTGTCGTTGGTGGGCGCGTTCATTGCCATGCAGGCTTTCGGCATGACCATCAACATGATAACGCTCTTCGCCCTGGTACTGGCTATCGGTATTGTGGTCGATGATGCCATTGTGGTGGTGGAAGCCGTGCACGCCAAGATGGAAGAGAAGCACCTTTCGCCTTACGGCGCGGTGCGCGAGGTAGTAGGCGAAATCAGCGGCGCCATCATTGCCATTACCATTCTGATGACGGCGGTATTCGTGCCGGTGGCTTTCATGAGCGGCCCGGTGGGTATTTTCTACCGCCAGTTCTCGATTACGATGGCCTCGTCTATCGTCATTTCCGGTATTGTGGCCCTGACCTTGACGCCGGTGCTGTGCGCCATGATTCTGAAGAACAACCACGGCCAGCCCCGCAAGAAAACGCCTATCAACCGGTTTATCGACTGGTTTAACCGCGGCTTCGAGCGCCTGACCGGCCGCTACACCAACATTCTGGAGAAAGTAGTGGACCGCCGCGTACTCACCTTCCTGATTCTGGCTGGTTTCGGGGTGGGCATCTTCGGTATCTCCTCCACGCTGCCCTCGGGCTTCATTCCGGCCGAAGACCAGGGCATGCTCTACGCCATTATTCAGACGCCGCCCGGCTCCACCCTGGAACGTACCAATGCCCTTTCGCAACAGCTCTCGAAGCTGGCCGAGAAGGTGCCTGGCATCGAAAGTGTTTCGTCGCTGGCTGGTTATGAGGTGCTTACCGAAGGCCGTGGCTCCAATGCCGGTACCCTGCTCATCAGCCTCAAGCCCTGGGAAGAGCGCAAGGAGTCAGTGCACGAAATTGTGGAAAGCCTAGAGAAGAAAGCGCAGGAGATTCCTGGCGCGACCATCGAGTTCTTCGAGCCGCCAGCAGTACCCGGCTACGGCGCCGCGGGTGGTTTCCAACTCCAATTGCTCGACAAAACCAGTACCGGCGACTACAAGGCCCTGGAAAAAGTGAACGAGGACTTCATGGCCGAACTGAAGAAGCGCAAAGAGCTAGCCGGCCTGTTCACGTTCTTCTCGGCTAACTATCCGCAGTACGAATTGCAGATCGACAACCAGCTGGCCATGCAGAAAGGCGTGAGCATCGGCAACGCATGAATACGCTGAGCGTGATGGTAGGCTCCACCTACGAACTGGGTTTCATCAAGTACCAGCGCTTCTTCAAGGTGTTCGTGCAGGCCTCGCCCGAGTACCGCCGCCTGCCCAAAGACATTCTGGATTTGTGGGTGAAAAACGACAAAGGCGAAATGGTGCCGCTGTCGGCCTTCATGAAGATTGTGAAAGGCCAGGGCGCCAACGAAATCAACCGCTACAACATGTACCCCACGGCCTCCATCCGCGGCGACGCGGCTCCCGGCTTTAGCTCGGGTGAGGCCATCAAGGCCGTGCAGGAAGTGGCCGCCAAAACCCTGCCCCGCGGCTACGACATCGACTGGGGCGGCTTGTCGAAAGACGAAGTGAGCCGCGGCAACGAGGCCATCTACATCTTCCTGGTGGTGCTAGCCTTCGTGTACCTGGTGCTGGCCGCGCAGTATGAGAGCTTCCTGCTGCCACTGGCCGTTATTTTCTCGCTGCCGGCCGGGGTGTTCGGCTCCTTCCTACTGATTAAAACCATGGGCTTGGCCAACAACATCTATGCGCAGGTAGGCCTGGTCATGCTGGTGGGTTTGCTGGGTAAGAACGCCGTGCTGATTGTGGAATTTGCGGTGCAGAAGCACGAGGAAGGCATGTCGGTGCGCGACGCGGCCATTGAAGGGGCGAAGGTGCGTTTCCGCCCGATTCTGATGACGTCCTTCGCCTTTATTGCTGGCTTGATTCCGCTGGTAATAGCCCACGGCGCCGGTGCTATTGGCAACCGCACCATCGGTACTTCGGCCTCGGGGGCATGCTGTTCGGTACCATTTTCGGGGTCGTGCTGGTCCCTGGCTTGTACTACATCTTCGGTACGCTGTCGGAGGGCCGCAAGCTGATTGGGGACGAAAACGAACACCCGCTGTCGGAGTTCGAGCCGCACGTTTTAGTTGAAGAAATAGAAGCTCATGCTTAAGAAACGCATTTATCAGTGCCTCAGCGCCGCCAGCTTAATGCTGGCGGTTGCGGGGTGCGCTACCCCCAGACTGGCGGAGAAAGCCGTGAACCGCACCGTGCCGGCCAGCTACAGCAACGACCAAGGCACCAACGCACCGGGCGCTACCGCTGCGACCCAAACGCAGTGGAAGGAGTTTTTTACTGACCCCAACCTGACGGCCCTGATTGACACGGCCCTGCGTAACAACCAGGAGCTGAACATTGCCTTGCAGGAAATTCAGATTGCCCGCAACGAAGTCCAAATTCGCAAAGGCGAGTACCTTCCTTTGTAGGACTAGGTGCTAAGGCTGAGGCTGAGCGCCCAGGCCGGTACACCTTGCGGGGGGCTACGGAAGAGGAAATAAACATCCAACCCGAAAAGCGCAACCCCGACCCGCTGGCCAACTACCAGATTGGTGCCTTCGCCAGCTGGGAGGTAGACATTTGGCACAAGCTGCGCAACGCCCGCAAATCGGCGGCGTTGCGCTACCTGGCTACTGTGGAGGGCCGGAACTTCACGGTGACCAACCTGATTGCCGAAATTGCCAACTCCTACTATGAACTGCTGGCCCTCGACAATCAGCTAACCATTGTGCGGCAGAACATTGAAATTCAAACCAATGCCCTGAAGCTGGTACGGCTCCAGAAGGAATCGGCCAGAGTGACGGAGCTAGCAGTGCAGCGCTTTGAGGCCCAGGTGCATAACACGCGCAGCTTGCAGTACAACATTCAGCAGCGCATTGTAGAAACGGAAAACCGCATCAATTTTCTGGTGGGCCGATATCCGCAGCCCATCACCCGCAACGATGCTTCGTTCAACGACTTGGTGCCGACGACCATTCAGGCAGGCATTCCTGCACAGCTACTGCAAAACCGCCCCGATATCCGGCAGGCGGAGCAGCAATTGGCAGCCGCTAAGCTAGACGTGCAGGTAGCGCGGGCCAACTTTTACCCGGCGTTGCGCATTACGGGGTCGGCTGGGTTTGAAGCGTTCAAGCCGGGTTTGCTCTTTACTACGCCCGAATCTATGCTGTACTCCCTGGCGGGTGATTTGGTGGCGCCCTTGGTCAACCGCAACGGGATAAAAGCCGTGTACGGCAGCGCCAACGCTGTGCAAACCCAGGCTGCCTACCAGTATGAGCGGACCATCTTGAACGCCTACGTGGAGGTAGCCAACCAGCTTGCCAACATCAGCAACCTGGAAAAAAGCTACAACGAGAAAGCCTTGGAAGTGCAGGCCCTGAACCAGTCTACCACGATTTCCAACAGCCTGTTCAGCTCGGCTCGCGCCGACTACACCGAGGTGCTGTTCACCCAGCGCGACGCCCTGGAATCGAAGTTCGACCTGATCGAAACCAAAACCCAGCAGCTAAATGCCATGGTCAATGTGTACCGGGCTTTGGGTGGTGGCTGGCAGTAGGTAGTCGGGTAATAGCCTAGAAACAAGCGTACCCGCTGCCCTACCAGGGTAGGGTTTACCAGTTAGGCGCGCTACCCAAAACCTGACCCTGGGTTAACTACTCGCAAAAGAGCGTCTGCTGATATCCGGCAGGCGCTCTTTTAGTAGTGAGCGTGGGCACTAACCTCCGCGCCGGGTTGTGCAGGAAACAAATACCACCCGGTTGCGGCGGCTTTTTCTGCCTGAAAACAGGTGTAGGGACGTTGGTACGAAGAAAAGCGGGTAGTGGCCTCGGCAGAATAGCGTAATTTCTAGAATAGCAGTTGAGTTCTATGCTATTGATGCCGTACCGGTCCATTGCTAGTCTTGCTTCTCCTATCTACTGTCTGATAATTGCTTACTGCGTAAAAAATAAGCTACTGATCAGCTACCACGAGAAGCTGGCACTTGGTTACGTTATATAAAAATACAGCTCAGCAGTGCTGTTTCAGGCTTTCATTACTTTATAATAATATTTATATTATT